>NZ_JANKBY010000578.1:0-1229 GCF_024621905.1 Terrisporobacter muris | reverse complement strand
GTAGGTGAAAAAATGTATAACCTAGATTTAAACATAGTAAGCACCTTAATATTATCCATAGTTTTATATTTATTTGGTAATTTTCTAACTAATAAAATTTACATACTTAATAAATTATGTATTCCTTCTCCCGTTGTAGGTGGTCTTACTTTTTCATTATTTGTTTTTATTTTAGAATACTTTAAATTAGTAAATGTATCTATGAATACTCTCCTTATGCCTTATTTTATGTCCTTTTTCTTCACCATAGTAGGATTAAATGTCAGTTTCAAATTATTAAAAAAAGGAGGAAAAGTTTTAATTATTTATTGGTTACTATGTGCTCTTTTGGGATTTTGTCAAAATATCATAACCTTTATTTCATCAAAACTATTAAATATAAATCCTCTTTTAGCATTAATGTGTGGGAATATATCCATGGAAGGTGGACATGGCTATTCTTTAGCATTTGGAAGGACTTTAGAATCTTTAGGTGTAGAAAATGCTTGTAATGTTGGCTTTGCTTCTGCTACTTTAGGCCTGATTATGGGAGGAATAATTGGAGGGCCTATTGCCAAAATTTTAATTGAAAAATATCACTTAAAATCTTCAAATATACATAAAGTAAATAAATCTTCTTTAATGAAAAGTAATACTTCTATTTTAGATATTAATGACACACTATTTTTTGAACAAATTTTAATTGTTTTAGTTTCCATGAGTGTTGGTAGCGTTTTAGCAAATATTATCAATGTGTATTTTCATATAGTTATACCAAGTATAGTAGGATGTATTTTTGTTGCTGTATTATTTAGAAATTTTAATGATAAAACTAAAATAATGATAATGGATTTTAAACTATTAGACTTTTTACAAAACTTGTCCCTTGGAATGTTTTTGACTATGGCTCTTATGAGTATTGACTTGTTCACTTTATCTAGTTTATTTGGTCCAATAGTTTTTATAGTAATTTGTCAGGTAATATTTATTATTATATTTGCTACAACATTTGCTTTTAAACTTCTTGGAAAGGACTACGATGCTGCTGTAATGATAAGTGGTATGCTAGGTCATGGACTTGGTGCTACACCCAATGCTTTAGCTAATATGGGTTCTGTAACAAATAAGTATGGAGCTAGTGCAAATGCCTATTTAGTCGTCCCCTTAGTTGCTGCTTTTTTACTTGATGTTTTCAGTATTCCATGCATTTTGTTTTTTATTAATATTCTTACATAAAAAATTTGATTAAT
>NZ_JANKBY010000577.1:0-1231 GCF_024621905.1 Terrisporobacter muris | reverse complement strand
TTATAAAAATTAAAAAAGGTAGATGCTCCATTGAAGTCTTTTGTATGATAGTGGAGGATTTGCCTTTTTTTGAATTTACATTTTCTTATAAATTGAAATTAGACACAAAAAAACATAGATGCTATTATAATGTTGTAGCCGACATAAGGGCTAAAAAATAGTAAGGAAGGAGTTATAAAATAATAATAAAATTTGCACATTGACAATTTAATATAAAATCTTAGGAGGTAATCTATGGAACAAATTTTAAACCAAGCGAGATATTATGTGGAACAAAATCTACCCATAATACCTTGCAAGTATAAGGAGAAAAGACCTTTAAAAAAAGCTTGGGCTTCTTGGGCACAAACTACGGATTATGACCTCAATGACTGGATTAATCAATATAAAGAATTTAATATTGGTTTAGTTATGGGATCTAACTCTGGAATAATTGGTATAGATATAGATGGTAATGAACAATATGAGTACTTCAAAGAAAAACTAGGTGTTGATTCATTTGAAACATGGCAATACAAAACTTCAGATGGAGGAATGAGGTTACTTTATAAAATTCCAGAAGGTATGGAAATAAAAAGTAAAGCTATCAGGTTTGAGGGAGAACATCAAGAAATTGCATTATTATCTAATGGAAAACAATCTATACTACCACCTTCTGTTCATCCAAATGGTCATAGGTATGAGTGGATAGAAGGTAAGTCACCTTTAGATATTGAAATATCTGAAATTTCAGATAATATATTGGAATTTTTTATTAATAAGAAGAATAAAAAAAAATCTAATAAGTCTAAAAAGAAAGAGTCTATTAATAGTAAGCCAACTACCATTTATAAAAGTAATGATATATATAACAATTACATAATTCACAAGTTTGCTAATAAGTGCTATAAGTTCAAACAGGCTATTATAACACAGAAAAAAAGTGGATTACATGAAGAATTATGGTACAGTTGGATATCAGTACTTATCAATTGCGGACAAGAAGGAATTGCTAAAATTTTTTCAAGAATATCTAGTAAACATAATAAAAGAAGTGAAGAAAGAATAGATACTCTAATATCAGAAGGAGCGCTTCCTATTAGATGCTCAACATTTGGTTGTGACAGTTGTGATATAATGTCATGCTTTAATAGCATTAATTATAATGATGAAGAGGAAATGATAAATAGTCCAGCTTCATATCTGAATACAATAGGGAAATTTATGCCACCTAGTAATGAAGTATATAATG
>NZ_JANKBY010000576.1:0-1247 GCF_024621905.1 Terrisporobacter muris | reverse complement strand
ATAGTTTTTTCATTATCATTAATATTTTTTTCCATATTAAACTCCATCTCAATTAATATGCAATCGTCCTTATTCGTTTTCATGTCTACTTTTCCCTTATATTTATTAATAATTAATTTGGCAATAGACATACTTAAATTAAGAATTTTTTCTTCATAATTATCAAGATATTGTTCATAGTTATATCTCTTAAAATTTTCTATCGTAATAATTACTTTATCTACTTTAGTTTTTATATTAAAATCAATCGTGCTTTTTATTCTAGAATTTTTCACTACTACAGACAGTAATGTAAGAATAGCTTTAGTAATATCATCTGAATCTATTCTTGTATATATTTCCTCTTCTTCTGTATCAAATACTATGTTAATACCTTTGTAGGCTGTATACTTATTTAACTGAGTAACTATATCTTCACATAAAGATACAATATCATAAATATTATTACTTTCTTTATGATTATCTTCTTCTAACTTAGATAGTTCCATTATTTTATTTATTAGTGTAATCAAAATTTCCACATGTTTTTTCATAACAAATATACAGTTTGCAAATTCTCCATTAGGCTCTCTTTTAATAATATCTTTACAGTTTCTTTCTATAAATTGATTGCTACTATGTAATAAGTTGGCTGGAGTTAGCAGTTCATGTGACATATTTATAAAGAAGTCATCCTTATCCTTATTAATAATTTCACTCTCTAAAATTTCCTTTTTCATTGATTCTACTTTAATTTCTTCAGTAATATCTCTGATTATAAGTACCATTTTATTAGATTTATTAACATTAATAAGCACAACACTACTTTCAATATTTACTAACCCTCCATATCCATCCTTTAATGTTTTTCTTATATACTTAATATTTTCATTTATATTGCCAGAGCTAATAGCTATATCATTATAAATTTCATCTAAATCCATATTCTCTATATCCTGAATTTTAAATAGTTCAAAGAAAGTATCGTTAGCATACTCAAACTCTTTACTTTCATAATCTAATACGCATATGGCCTCTGGTATAGTATCTATTAAAGTTTTATATTGATTTGTACTCATTTCCAATTTACTAAGTAGGTTTTTATAGTTAGATATATCCTTAATTTCAATCAAACTAATTTCCTCATTATCCTCAATAAATTTTATCCTGTCTACATATAATGAAATTTCTTTATTTTCGCCATCAATATAATTTATCTCACCTTTTGTAGCACTATTTAGAATTATATTTTTAATAGTACTATTATT
>NZ_JANKBY010000575.1:0-1248 GCF_024621905.1 Terrisporobacter muris | reverse complement strand
ATAATAAATAGTAATAATTTAAACTCTAAATCTCAATATAAATTAAAATTATATATTATCTAAATTCACATTTTTTAAATATTATTTTGGATATAAAAATAGTGAGGATATTGCTCCTCACTATTTTTATATTAAAAACTTACATTTAATTTTACTTCTTTACCATCTCTATTTACTACTAAAGTAGTCTTGTCACCACTTTTATATTCATATAAACGTTTAGTTAAATCAGACATGCTTGTTAGTTTTGTATCTCCTAATTTAACAATTATATCTCCTGCTTTAACGCCAGCTTTTTTAGCTGGAGAATCGTCTACTACTTCTCCAACAAATATACCTTCATCAGTAGCTACCTTCTGTCCTTGAGATTGAGCATAAGCTGCATAAGTTGATGCATCATATCCTTTTATACCAAGTGTTACTTTTTCATAGCTTCCATTTTTAATTACTGATTCTATAATTTCTTTTGCTTGATTAATTGGAATAGCAAACCCTAAACTTTCACCTTCAGATGTCTTTGCTGTATTTATTCCTATAACTTGGCCTTTTTCATTTAATAACGGTCCACCACTATTACCAGAGTTTATACTCGCATCTGTTTGAATAAGCCCCGTCATAGTTGCACTTTCAGTTTTTATGGTTCTATCTAGTCCACTGATTATACCTTGTGTAACTGTTCTTTGCAATTCTAATCCAAGTGGATTACCTATAGCTATAGATATGTCTCCTATTGAAACTTTATCACTATCTCCAAGTTCTGCTGGAGTAAGGCCAGTTTTATTTACTTTTACTACGGCTAAATCTAATTGTGAGTCATACCAAACAACATTACCATCAATACTTGAACCATCATTAAATAGTACATTTACTTTTTTTGCTTCTCCATCAGAAATAACATGAGAATTTGTAAGTATGTATCCATTTGAGTCTACTACTATACCTGTTCCCACACCTTCTGATTCAGTTGGAATAGAAAACATATTATTTGAGCTCATTACAGTTGTAGTAATACCTACTACAGATGGCATAGCCTTTTCTGTTACTGCTTGATACACATTTGTACTTTTTCCAGCGCTATTAATATTGATACTTTGTGATGTAGCGCCTCCATTTGATGATGAAGTTAAATTATTTTTTAATAAAACTACCGTTAAAAATGAACTAAGTACTGAACATATTACTGCTACAATAACTACTAATCCTATCCCTTTTTTTCTAGACATTTTTTCTCCTCCTAACAAAATGAAT
>NZ_JANKBY010000574.1:0-1249 GCF_024621905.1 Terrisporobacter muris | reverse complement strand
TATAGTATATCATAATTAGGAAAAATACTAAAATTTTGATGTAAAATGTAAAAAAAATTAAAAATAGTATAGATAAATTATAATAAATAGTATAAAATAAAAGACGAAACATATATAATTTTTAGGAGGAACTTATGAAATTAAAAAAATTAGTAGCTTTATCATTAACAATGATAATGTCTGTGGGTTTATTGGTTGGATGTGGATCTAATAAAGATGGAGCATCTGGTGACAAAGTAAAAATAGGTATGATAACTGATGTTGGTGGGGTAAATGATGAATCATTTAACCAATCTTCATGGGAAGGTTTACAAGCAGTTCAAAAAGAACTTGGAAAAGATAAAATAGATGTTCAAGTTTTAGAATCAACTCAAGATGCTGATTATGATTCAAACATAGATCAATTTATAGACCAAGAAATGGATTTAATAATAGGTGTTGGATACAAATTAGAAAAAGCTATAGCTAAAGCGGCTAAAGCTTATCCAGAACAACAATTTGCAATAGTAGATCATGCTTACGAAACACAACCTAAAAACGTAACTTCTTTATTATTTGAAGATAATGCATCAGCGTACTTAACAGGATTAATAGCTGGTAGAATGACTAAAACTAATAAAGTTGGTTTCATAGGTGGTATGGAAGGTGTAGTTATATCTAAATTCGAAAATGGATTTAAAGCTGGTGCTAAAGATGCTAACCCAGATGTAGAAGTATCAGTACAATATGCAAACAGCTTTTCTGATCAAGCTCTAGGAAAATCTATAGCTAATCAAATGATTAAGAATGGTGTAGACGTAGTGTTCCCAGCTGCAGGTGCTGTTGGAACTGGTGCTATAGAAGCAGTTAAAGAAAATGATAAAATGGCTATAGGTGTTGATAGAGACCAAAATAGTTTAGCTCCAGATCACGTAATAACTTCAGCTATGAAAAACATAGATGTTGCTGTTGGTAACTTAGCAAAAGCTTTTGTTGATGGTTCTTATAAATCAGGTGAAGTTATAATAGGTTCATTAGCAACTGGAGGTGTTGGTATAGCTCCAACTTCAGAAAAAAATGTTCCAGCTGATATATTAGAGTATGTTGAAGCTCAAACTAAAGAAATAATTGACGGAAAAATAAAAGTTCCAGCAACTGATGACGAATACAAAGAATTATACGAAAAATAAAAATAATAGAGTATAAATTCTTAAAATACATATTCCACCAAAGAATATATATTCTATGGTGGAATATTTTTTGCTAGTTT
>NZ_JANKBY010000573.1:0-1253 GCF_024621905.1 Terrisporobacter muris | reverse complement strand
ATTTTATTGAGTATATAACCTGCAACAAAATATATAAACACTACAAATATTATTATCCAAGTATAAATTATATATTTTGATTCAGCCCAATGAGAATCTGAGTATAGTTTAAATAATATAATAAGAAATATCGGTAATATAAGTAATATTTTTTTATAATTGGGCAATTTTTCTTCCATATCTGAAGATGAAACATTTAGAATACTACTTTCGATTGCTAAGTCTTGAACTATAGACATAATAAAGCCTAAAAGTAATACACATCCTATAAATGATATTACTGTTACAGTTACTAAATCAACTTTAGGTATACTAAGACTTTGTAGGTAGAAACCATACACTTTTCTAAATATAAAAATCATTCCATTCCCTAAAATAACGCCTATTATATAAGAAAGTAACAAGCTTATTATTAGTAAAAATCTCATACACTTGTATATTTCTTTTTCTTTAACCCCTAGTAACAATAATGTTTTTAAATCATGCATTCTATTTTGCACATAGTTTTTAAGCGCATAAAATTGAATCAATATGGTCACTATTGCAATAGTAAATAATGCATTTAATACAACTGATGTAATTCCTTCGGTAATATACGCAGCGCTAGTTTGTTGCATCTTATGTACAATAAAAAGGTTTCCTAAAAATCCATAAATATATGTCACTGTCAACACTGCACTTATTATGAATACTATATAGTTTTTTATATTAGATTTAAAATCTTTTAATAAAATTTTATGAATCCACTTACTGCTCTTTTTCTCTTTTTTCTCTTTTTTTATTCCTTTATTTAACTTCCTCTCTTCTTTAATCCTTTTATCTATCTCAGCATCTTCATAGCTTAATTGCCGAGAAATAAATATAACTATAATAATAATTACTCTAAGTGCTAATACCATAGGTATTAGTTTTATATTATTTTCCTGGCCTAAGATAAATAAAGCTGCGTATGTAGCCATATGAACAACTACACTCCCGACCATAGATAAATATATTAATACTACTTCATAGTTCATATTTCTTTTATTTTTAATAACATTAAGAAAATGTATTAGATATAAAAAAGATATTATTAAGTGAAATCCAAAATAAAGTACTATTATTTTTTTATCCACTTCATAAAATATCATGGATGGAATTACCCATAAAAAAATTGCACAAAAAATCAGTACATTAAACAAATTTTTCTTATTCATAGTCCCCCCTACCATTTTTAATTAATTTGATATTATCTAACTTAATTATATGACATT
>NZ_JANKBY010000572.1:0-1258 GCF_024621905.1 Terrisporobacter muris | reverse complement strand
ACTATACAATTATAAATAACTAGATTTTGATCAGATAAAATGAATTAATATTATATGCCTATAAAATTAATATACTATAAAGATTAAAAATCAACTTTATTGGGGAAAATAAATAAAATTTACCAAGGAGTTGATTTTTTATGGAGAAAACTGCAATGTTTGCAGGAGGATGCTTCTGGTGTATGGTTGAGCCTTTTGAAAAACTAATAGGAGTAAAAGATATTAGGGTGGGTTATAGTGGAGGCACAAACAAAAATCCAACATTTGAAGACGTTTGTAAAGAAGATAATAAACATTTTATGGTTGTAAAAATTATTTATGAGGATGATATGGTATCTTATAATGAACTTCTTGAAGTTTATTTTAATTCTATAGATCCAACTGATGAAGAGGGTCAGTTTGGTGATGATGGTAATTGCTTTAAAACTGCTATTTTTTATTATGATATAAATCAATGGCGACAGGCACAAAAATATATTGAGAATTTGGAAGAGAATAATATATTTGGTGACTTAATAGCAACAAATCTATGGGAAGCAAAAGAATTCTATGAGGCAGAAGAATTTCATCAAGATTTTTATAAAAAGAATCCACTATTATATAGAGAATATTATAGATTTTCTGGAAGATATGAATACTTAAAAAGAAGCTACGCTAAAAGACATCTAAGCAAGTTACAATATGAGGTTACACAAAATAAATTAAGAGAAAAGCCTTTTAAAAATGAATATTATGATAATTTTAAAGAAGGAGTTTATGTAGATATTATAGATAATACTCCTTTATTTTCATCAAGGGATAAAATAAATAAAAATTGTGGATGGCCTATATTCTCAAAAGCAATAGATGATAATTTAATAAAATTTATAAAAGATGAAGAAATAATAAATAAAATTGAAGTAAGAAGTAGAAAAAGTGATATACATTTAGGATATGTTTTAAATGATACATGGGAGAATTTTAGGAAGAATATTCTTTCTATTAATTCTGCATCCATAAAATTCATACCCGCAAATGAATATTTTGAAATTACTTAATGATTTTAATATCACCATACTGATACAAAATGGTTATCATTCAATGGTTTTTGATTATAAACCATGGAGTGATAAAATTTCGAAAAGGTTAAAAAATATTGTAGAAACTAATATTTCCGTTCTGAAAATCTGCTATAGGGATTAAATTTTTTTGGGGGGAACACAATTTCATACGGAATTTTTAGCTAAAATAACAAAGGAATATATTAAATTTTACAAAT
>NZ_JANKBY010000571.1:0-1268 GCF_024621905.1 Terrisporobacter muris | reverse complement strand
CCGATCTATATTAAACCGAAACTTTATGATTTAATAATGAATAACAAAGCTAAGATAATGTCTTATTTAGATAAAACTATATTTAATTTAGTCCATGATAAGATAGAATCACTATTGAATAGTAAAATTAAAGATTTATTTAATCAGGAAAAAGTTCATGATCTTTCATCTATATTACCTAATAAAATAGTAAATATATTAAATCAAAATAATTCTAACTATAAGAAACGTATTGATAGAGAAATAAGTAATTATGTTAAAAATGTAAAAATACAAGATATATTGAAAGACAATGAAGAAAAGATAGTAACTTTAATAACTGAGAAAACTGTAGATTTCACCAAAAAAGAAGTTGATAAATATAAATCTTATGAAGTTAAAGATATACTTAATAAAATAAATAGAAAAGAAGATTTACCTGAAGAAGTAAGTAACAAATTATATGAAAATATAAAAAATAATTTACCATTCATAGTAGATGGGAAAGTAAAAAAGCTTATATATGATAATCTTATAAAATTAGATGAAGAAGAAATATGTAATATAGCTCAAAGTTTTATGGGAAAACAATTAAAGCCATTATCAATGTTCGGCGCTTTTCTAGGAACTATTGTAGGATTAATATTTGGTTTTGCTATGACGAATATCAATGGAGCTTATGGATTTTATAACAGTTTTACTAATACACTAATTGCATGCACACTTATGGGGATAGTAGGTATCATGACAAATGTTATTGCTCTTTGGATGATTTTCTGTCCTTATGAAAAAAATAAGTTTATTTCTAAGTTACCACTATTTAAAGTATTTTCAATAGGATATATACCTTCTCATAAAAATAGTTTTGCATCTGGAATGGCATACTTTATTGATAACGAATTGTTAAGTGGAAATAGAGTGGCAGACTCTTTTGAATCACAAAAATATAATTTTAAAATAAATATTATATCTACTATAAAAGATAGTAATTATGCCGTAGTACTAGATTTTGTTAGAAATAAAAAAAATAGTTTAGCTAAAAAAACATATGGTGCCATATTAAAATTATTGAAAAAAAATAATCATAAAATATGCAATAGTGCTGGAAATAAACTTTTAGAAATAGAAGGTGGAAAATTCATATCAGTAGATTTTATAAATAACAAAGCAAATGACTTAATAGAGAATATAAATCAACAGAAAAATAAGATAATAGAGTACTTAGAAGATAAGCTAAAAACATATAAGTCTTTACAAGAAGTATTGCCAGAAGAGTTAATTGAGACTAT
>NZ_JANKBY010000570.1:0-1274 GCF_024621905.1 Terrisporobacter muris | reverse complement strand
TATATTTTGACTAATATAATATTCTTTCATAAAAATAATTATAAGTAAATCTCTTACTTCATTTTTTGTTTCTTTACAATTACATACATCATCATTTAAAATTTCACGCCATATTTCTTCATTATTTCTACTTCTAAAAGATTCGTATACTGTTTTTACTTTCTCTATCCAATTATATACTTTAATAGTGCTTACATTATCAAGATAAGAAAATAAACATTGTTTATATTCTCTCTTTAAACCCATGAATTTTTCAGGGTTACTCCTCTGATTTGTTCTATTTAGTTGAGTATTATATTCCTCTTTTAATAAAAGTTTTGATTTTTGTGATTCTATATTAGGTATATTAATTCTTTTCATACTCTCCTCTTTCTATTAATGTGCAATTATATCCTTATATAATAATAGAATAAAGTAATATTTTACTTTATTCTATTATTAATGATATATATTAGTAATTTTAGTATATTCCAACATTAAACTTTTTCTTTATTTTAGGCCCTAAAATACTTTTTGTTGTAGATATTATAGATGAACCAACACTCCACGCAAAAGTTTTTACAGCTGATCTTATAACATCTTTTGTATATTTTAATGAACTTGAACTAATACTTACAGTAGTTCCATATTTTAAAACAACAGCTTTATATCGATATGAACCTTTACTAAATAAGCCTTTAGCCCAATGAGGTGTTCCTAATCCAGCTCCATAAATCCATCCTACAGCTACTCCTAAAAGAGTATCCCCTACAACATTTCTAACAAGTTTTGTAATAGATACATTACTTTTGCATTACTTAATATAGACTTAATCCCTGAAATAGCTGCAGAGACAAAAACTTAAACTCTCTTTTTATATCTCATACTCATAAGTATTTTCAACTGTTATATTTGTTACGCTGTCTTTTTCCTTAGTTGGATTTCCATTAACATCATAATTGTAAACTTTATTTGATGTTTGTTTTCCCTCTTTATGCTCTATTGATTTTGTTAATTGATTTAAATCATTGTATGTATAGCTAGTAGTTGCTCCATCTTTTATCATTGATGCTCTATTTCCAGTTTTATCATATCCATAAGCTATAATACTCTTTTGCCTGTAGAATGATTCGTTATATCAGTCTTTACAAGTCTTCCTAAAACCCAATTTATATATGACTTACAATCATAGCTTTATTCAAAGTCCTTACTATAAATGTATTTAATTTAATATTACTCAGTCAAGTTAATATTAAATAATAATATATTTTTTTAAATAAAGCGATTATTACAAT
>NZ_JANKBY010000056.1:0-16022 GCF_024621905.1 Terrisporobacter muris | reverse complement strand
ATTCTAGAGATACGTTTTTTATATACTTCTATTATCGATTCTTCTCTTCCTAATAATAATGCACCTGATATCATAAAAAATATAGGTACTGCAATTTTACATATTATAGCCATAAATAAATATAATACATATAATTTTTTATTATTTGTTTGTGTATAAGCTTGAAATCCAACAGTTCCCGTATGATTAAATATAACTAAAAATATTGCAATTATTCTAAGCACTTCTATATGTAATTTTTTTTTCAACTTTTCTTCTCCCTACTATAAATTAACCTTAGTTGATGATTATAACAAAAAAACGATGAATCTTAGAAATCCCTCTCTATATTTCATCGCTTTTCGTTATTAAGTTATATAAAGTAAAATAAATACGTAATTTATTTTACTTTATATTGTATCTATGACGCATTATCGTCTCCAAACAAAACTCCAATAGTTTTGAATATTAGTTTTATATCCATAAATAAATTTCTATTTTTTATATAGTCTAGATCCATCTCTACCCATTCATCAAATCCAATGCTATTTCTACCACTAACTTGCCAAATACATGTTAATCCCGGTTTAACTAATAATCGTTGCATTTGATAATTATTATACTCAGCTACTTCATGTGGTATAGGAGGTCTAGGGCCAACCAGGCTCATATCTCCTTTTAAAACATTAAATAACTGTGGTAATTCATCTATGCTCGTTTTTCTTATAAATTTACCTACTTTAGTTATTCTTGGATCATCTTTTATTTTGAAAGCTGGACCATCCATTTCATTCAAATCTTTCAGTTCCTCTAATAACTCTTCCGCATTGCTCACCATACTTCTAAATTTATACATCGGAAATAGCTTATTGTTTTTTCCTGATCTCATTTGCGAGAAAAATATACTTCCTTTTGGATCTTCTAATTTAATCGCTATAGCTATTATTAAGAAAATCGGTGACAATAATATGAGTCCTAATAAAGATGCTACTATATCCATACTTCTCTTACAAAATAAGTATAATTTTCTATTTTTTAATTCGATAGTGTTATAATCTACTGCTTCAACGACTTGCATTTCCATTTTCTTAACCTTCCCCCTCACAAAACATAAATCTACTCTAAATAACATAACTCAAAATTATAATATTGTTTTTTCTTGATTTTTAATTTCTAAAAATAAACAATATTATCATAAAATACCTATTTCTACAATTACCTACATTTCATTGTATCATATCAATAAATCTCTTTCAATTCTATACGATAATAAATAATATCTATATACGTATTGGTAATTTTTAATAATTTTATAGACTTGTCTTGTCAGAAAAAGCATCCTAGCAAGGATGCTTTTTTATTATACTAATCTCTATTGTATAAATCTCTTGTATAAACTTTTTCTTCAACATCAAATAATTCTTCACATAATCTATTTGAAACTATTACATCACACATAGATTTAAATTCATCTACATCTTTAATTACTTTTGAATTAAAGAATTTTTCTTCTTTTAATACTGGTTCATATACAACAACTTCTATACCTTTTGATTTTATTCTTTTCATAATACCTTGTATAGATGAAGCTCTAAAATTATCAGAATTAGTTTTCATTGTTAATCTATATATACCAACTATATTTGGTTTTCTTTTTATTATCTGTTCTGCTATATGATCTTTTCTAGTTCTATTGGCATCTACTATGGCCCCTATTATATTATTAGGTACATCAGCATAGTTAGCTTTTAATTGTTTTGTATCCTTTGGTAAACAGTACCCCCCATATCCAAAAGAAGGATTATTATAATGATTTCCTATTCTTGGATCAAGACCTACACCTTCAATTATTTGCTTAGTATTTAATCCTCTAAGTTCAGCATACGTATCTAGTTCATTAAAATAAGCTACCCTTAGTGCTAAATATGTATTAGAAAATAATTTTATAGCTTCAGCTTCTGTTGAGTTTGTAAATAGCATAGGTATATCTTCTTTTATAGCACCTTGTGCCAAAATTTCCGCAAATTTTTCTGCTCTTTCTGATTGTTCACCTACTATTATTCTTGAAGGATATAAATTATCATATAATGCTTTTCCTTCTCTTAAAAACTCTGGCGAAAATATTATATTTTCTGTATCAAACATTTCTCTTACTCTTTCAGTATATCCTACTGGTACAGTCGATTTTATCACCATAGTTGCATCTGGATTTATAGCTAATACATTTGCAATGACCGCCTCTACTGTTCTTGTATTAAAATAATTTTTTTCCGGATCATAATCCGTAGGGGTAGATATTATTACATAATCTGCATCCTTGTATGCTTTAAAAACATCTGTAGTCGCAACTAAATTTAAATCCTTAGTTGATAAATATTCTTCTATTTCAGCGTCCACAATTGGAGATATTTTATTATTTATCATATCTACTTTTTCTTGTATTATATCCAATGCTACAACTTCATTATTTTGTGATAATAATATGGCATTTGATAATCCCACATAACCTGTTCCTGCTACTGCTATCTTCACTATTATCTCCTCCTATTAGCTAGTTTACTTTAAGCATGTTTTTTCTTAAGTTTACCAAATATTTTATTTAAAACATTCATAGTTATCTTTTCTTTTAATAAAATCAAACCTACTCCATATACAATTCCTGCAACAGGAACTGATACAAGTATCACAAGTATATCTGAAGTAATCATATTTTTAATTACAAACTTAATTATTAAATAAAATAAAACTGAAGGAATTAACATCTTCCAAGGTCTAAATATTTCTGGAATATGACCTACTAGTTTTTTTACTTCAAAGTACATCCATACTGTAACTATCAATTCTGCAAATATAGTTGCATATGTAGCTCCAAAATATGAAAGTCTCGGAATTAAAATTAGGTTTATAATAAAGTTAGCTAAAGCTGCTAAGGAAAGTATTAAAGTAAATTTCTTTTCCTTACCATAAGGAATCATTACTTGCATTCCAAATACATTGCTCAGACCTATTATTAATAATAATAGTGATACCATTTTAAATATGCTTATACTTTGTAAGAATTCCTTGCCTAAAAATATAGGTATTATTTCTTCACCGATTGCAAGTATACCAAATATAGCTGGTATAGCTATTAGATAAACTATATTTACTGACATACCTATGTATTTTTTTACATCTTTTATATTATTATTTTTTATACTGTTTGATATTCTCGGTATCATTACTACTGCTATAGATGTAACAAAAGTTAAAATCACCTTCTCCAATCTTATAGACATGGAATAATACCCTACTGATTCTGTACTATCAAGCATACCTAGCATAGTTTGATCCATAGCTGTGTATACTTTTGTGGCTACATTAGATAAGAAAAATACCAGTATAGCATATACATGCATCTTAATACTATTGAAGTTTATCTCTAAAGATTTTTGTGCTTCAAAGTTTTTAAGTAATTTTATTGTAAATATCATTTTTATGATAGAGTTTATCAGTAAAGTTATGCCTATTATAAAAGCATAAATATAATAATCAGATCTATTTCTTAATAGTGCAAATATTAAAACTACATTCATTAATTTACTTACAAATGTAGCAATAGCTGCATATCTATATTTTTCAATCCCTTGTAAAAACCATACAAAGTCAAAAGCATTTGCAAATATTTGTAGACCCAAGAATAAATATATATATATATTAGCTCTTAATCTAGGTAAAAACAGTATTATTACTATATATGCAATTAAGCTCACTATAGTAAATACTGTCTGTAAAATAGTAAACTCTTTAAATTTTTTTCTTAATAAACTCGCATCATCTCTTGCCTTTGCAATTTCTCTAGTTGCATATACTGGTATACCTGCTGCTGCAATAAGTACAAAGTACTGTACTATTGAATTAGCAAAGTTAACCTCCCCTAATATTTCTGGTCCAAATAGCCTAGTCGTATAAGGTATGGCTAATAAAGGAAATATTAGATTTAATATTTGCATAGAGAAATTAAAAAACTGGTTCTTAAATATGGAATCTGCTTTATACGCCATGTTTAAAACTCCTCTTTCACACAGTTTAGAGCTTGTTCTATAACATGATGCATATCGTAGTACTTGTACTGAGCAAGCCTTCCACCAAATATTACATTTTCTTCTTTGTCAGCTAGTTCTTTATATTTAGCATAAAGTGCATTGTTTTCATCGTTATTTATTGGATAATATGGTTCATCACCCTTAGCCCATGTAGCTGGATACTCTCTAGTAATTACTGTTTTTGGTTGAGTACCATATTCAAAATGTTTGTGCTCTATTATTCTTGTATAAGGCACTTCATATTCTGTATAGTTGACAACTGCATTTCCTTGATGATTTTCTTCTTCAAGTAATTCATGTTCAAATCTTAAACTTCTATATTCTAAAGTTCCAAATTTATAATTATAGAATTCATCAATCATTCCTGTAAATACAATTTTATCTGCTATACTTTCTAACTCTTCTCTATTTTCAAAGAAGTTTGTATTAAGTCTTACGTCTACATTTTCTAACATTTTTTCGATTATTTTATTATATCCGCCTACTGGTATACCTTGATACTTATCATTGAAATAATTATTATCAAATGTTAATCTTACAGGTAATCTTTTTATTATAAATGAAGGTAGCTCAGTTGCTTTTTTCCCCCATTGTTTCTCTGTATATCCTTTTATTAATTTTTCGTAGATGTCTTTACCTACTAATTTAATAGCTTGTTCTTCTAAATTTTTAGGCTCTTCTATATTTGCCTCTTTTACTTGTTCTTCTATCTTAGTAATTGCTTCTTTAGGAGTTTTTACTTTCCAAAGTTGATAGAACGTGTTCATGTTAAAAGGAAGATTGTATAATTCTCCTTTGTAATTAGCTACAGGACAGTTTGTGTATCTATTAAATTCTACAAAACTATTTACATAATCCCATACTTCTTTGTTACTTGTATGGAATATATGAGCCCCATATTTGTGAACATTTATATCTTCTATAGATTCACAATATATATTCCCACCTATATGATCTCTCTTGTCAATTACTAAACATTTTTTACCTTGTTTATTTGCTTCATAAGCAAATATTGAACCAAATAATCCAGCTCCCACTACTAAATAATCATACTTCATCATTCTAATTACCTTTCTATACTATCTATATCTTTTATTATTTCTTTCATTACTGTTTTAGTAAAATATCCATTTCTAACTTTTTCTTTTATTTCTAATGCATTTTTTAGTTTTATTTCATAATCTGCCAAATCAAGATTATTAATATCATATATGTTTGAAATAGTATATCCTATGTTGTTTTTCTTTACAAAATCAGCTATAGCTGCCTTTTCCCATACTATAACAGGTAATCCTGCTGCCATATAACACGATAATTTATGAGGATTATTAAATTTCGTATAATTTTTAAATGTCACATTTTCATCTGATTCATCAAAGCATCCATCCCAAACTAATCCTAAATTTCCTGTTAATTTATTAGGTAGTTCCTCCGGATGTAATTTCCCCTTAAATAAAATGTTTTTATTTATATCTTCATCTATACCAACACCAAAAACATCTATATTAAACTTCATTTTATTTTCTTCTAATTGATGTAAAAATGGACTTTTTTCTTTGCTTAAGTTTCCAGCATAAACAACCTTAGCTTCTTCTATATTTGTTACTCTATTTCTATCTACTTGTAATTCTCCATCACATATATAATCAAATAAATCTAAAACATAAATTTTACTTTCTTTTATTCCATTATCTATTAAGAATTTTTTCATTTTTTCATTATGAGCTATTATAACTTCTGCAAGTCTTAATATATTTAATTCTTTATCTAAAGTAGCTTGATCCTTATCTCTAAGTCCTACTATATCATGAATTACTAAAACAACCTTTTGCTTTTTCATAAAGTTTATCATGCTTCTATTTACAGCATCTTGATAACTAAAAGGATATTGAATAATAAAATTTTCATTTATTTTAGATAATTTTTTAAACATTTTTATCTTATCTAAATTTACAAGTACTTTTTGAAGAAAATTATCTTCTTTTTTTACTAAAAAACTATGTTCTTTAATATCATCTAACTGATTACATATATTCAAAATATCCTCTGGAGCCTTGTGACCAGCATTAAAATTATTTTCTTTTTTTGTCGATATAATTATCATATTCTTTCCCAACCTAACTAATATTTTTAATTGTAATTTTCATTAAAGTTAGCCCCTACTTAAAAGGCATTTAAATAAATTCATCTCTTCGTCATAAGTTTTTTTGAATAAAATATCTTTTGTAAATAACATAGAGAAGTTTACAAAAAATATAATAAAGAATGCCTCTGCTATTCCATAAACACAAAATGAACTTAATAAAAATAACTTACTTCTATCTTCTTTTGCAATAATTGAAAGCTTATAAATTAAATATACACCTAATAAAAATGCTACTATGCCGTAAGCACATAAAATAAGTACGTATGAATTATCACAAACTAAATACCAATTACCAGTTTGTGCTCTATATGCGGTTAAGTCGTCCACATTTTGCCCAAATAATGTTGGTCTAAAGAAGTTTAAAAATTCATAAGATAAATTAATTCTATCTGCCATCATCTTATTTATCTCACTTATAAACGGTACTTTCCCCCATTTATATATATAAGGAAGAATAAATGAAACAACTACAGATAGTAATGGAACTGAAACTAATATTTTCTTAAAATATTTATTATCATATAACTTTGATTCCAGTAAGAAATAATAAAGGATACTAAATAAAATTACTATTAGCCCTGTTCTTGAGAATGTGTAATAAAATATTCCTAAAGTTAAAACTAATATTCCTATCCATTGCTTTATAGAAATATTTCCATAATTTAAATATATAAATGCTAAAACTAAGGTTGATAGCAATGTAAATGTTTTATTAGCATGACTATAACCAAATGCTGTTTTATAAACTTGTACCTCTTTTCCAAATATATAACGTATTGACGTTGCTTCATTAGATAATCCATTTGTAAGTATATACCTTAATATCACAAAAGTAAATAATGATCCACCTACAATTAAAGTTAACTTTATACATTTTTTTATATCTATATTTTTGATTCCGACAATAGCTAGAGCGCTAAATAACAGCCCCTGCCTTCTCGTTGTAATAAACGTAATTATTGATAATAATCCAATTGAAAATATTATTAAAGCTTCTCTTTTTGTATATTTAGTAAGTAAGATCTTTGGCAATATAAATATAAATCCTATAATACCTAAAATAAGAGATAATATCTCTGGTACATCCTGTGGTAAAAATTGATTTATTACCATAATTGTGAAAAATATATAATAATAAAGCTCTAGATATTTATCTGAAAAATATTTTTTCATTATATTATACCTCCATCAAAAATTTCATTGTAAGAATCCTTTAGAGCTTCCGGAGTATAATTTGATGCTGTATCTAAACATCTCATTTGCATATTTGAATATTCTATTTCATCCATGCTCATACATTTAACCATTGTATTGTATAATTCTTTTGAATTTTTAGGTTCAAATAAAAATCCATTTACTTGGTTATTTACATAAGTGGTTGGACCAGCCATATTACTAGCAATAATAGGAGTACCGCATGACATAGCCTCTATTCCAACAAGTCCTAAACTTTCAGCTTTACGGTATGAAGGGAATACAAACCATTCAAGTATAGAATAAAATCTAGATAACTTTTCTTGTGGTAGTAAATTAATTAATTCTATATGTTCAGTTATTTCATAGTTTTCAATCATTTCTAACATTTTACTATAATCTTTACCACTACCTACAATAATAAATTTATATTTATTTAAGTATTCATCTCTTTCTTTCTTTATAATATGTATAGCTTCTATAAGCACTTCCCAACCTTTATCTGTGTCTATCCTACTTGCAAATCCTATATATCTTTTATCGGGATCCAAATTAAACTCTTTTAAAATAACTTTCTTTTCTTCCTCATCTCTTTTAAAGAAGATTTTATCATTTATTCCACCCGATGCATATATTCTTATCTTTTCTTTATCAATATTAAATTCTTTTTCCATTAGACTTTTGTAATATGATGACGGTACTATAATACGTTGAGCTTTATTCAAAATTTTAGCTGTGTATGGCAATAGCTTTTTACCTATCTTGTTCGATGGAACAACATCACTTCCGTGCACATTAATATATAAATTAAACTTCTTCAATTTTTTACAAATTAGTAATGGTAATGATACATGAGAAATATAATGCACATATACCACGTCATATTTTTTTGTTAAGACATAAAAAAATATTCTTAAATAGAACATGAAGTAGCTAAATAATTTATCTAATTTTGAAGTGGATTTGCATAATACAACCTTATCTACTTCAAAATATTCTTTTGAAATATCATGAAAGTTTTTTACAAATGTACCATAATATTGATGTTTTTCAGATGGATATAGATTGGAAATCAACAACATAGATTTATTTTTTTCTAATTTATTCATATAATTACATTCCCCCGTTTACAACGCTTCTATATAACTGTCTATGGATTTTAATAACATAGTATTATCCAATTGAATATCAATAATATTTGCTTTTGAATAATCTTTTACATACATGTCCAAATCATCTATTTCTGTAATAACAGTTGCATTTCCTTTTACTTGAAACACTTGTGCTATTTCAGTTTGGTGATTATCAACATGCTCTCCAAAATCCACTAATCTAGGTACTACTACTGTATGTTTCTTAAACTTAATACACTGCACTAGACTTCCTGTACCTGCATGAGTAATAACTAATTTTGATTTTTTTAGTATTTCCTCTACTTCCTCAATAGGCTTTAATTTAAATATCTCAAAGTTTTTTGGATTATATGTATGATATATACATTGCACGACTAATTCATCTTCGATACAATTATCTTCAATTAATTGATCTAACTTCTTTAAAATTCTATCAAATTGAAATTTTTGTGTCCCTAAAGTAACATAAATCATTTGTATATCCCTCCCTCATAAATAGCATTTGGATAAATATTCAACATTTCTTCCCATTGAACATAGAAACGATCTGCGAATTTATAAACCAATTTTCCTGATTTAGTAGGAGAGTCAATCTTTGCAAAACTTTCAATATATACTATTTTGCACCCCATTATTTTTCCTAAAATACATGTAAAAACAGTTGAACCGGCTCCAGTTGATATAATAACATTAGGCCTTTCTTTTAGTAAATATTTAAGCGACAAAAATATATTACTTATAAGTTTAAAAGTAAATTTTAACAAGTTATTTCTTTCTTGTTGCCCTAGATAATACATTTTGTATCCCGTTTTCTTTTGAAAACTTTTTGATATTTCATTATCTTCTGTGACTATATAAAAATCATATTTAGATGCTACTGATATCAGTTGCTTCAGCTGCATAAAGTGTCCACCTGTAGAAGATATTAAACAAACTTTTTTTCCTTTTGTCATCTCTAACCTTTACCTTTCTATATTTTTGTCAGATATAAACATGTTATATATTTTAACTAATCTTTTTTATATTAACATATTCATATTCTCCTTTCAAGAAGTTGTCTTAAAATGCTTTTAAATCATATATAAAAGAGATGAATACCTATAGTAATTCATCTCTTAATCTAACACTTTTTAGTTACATTTTATACTTTTCACAGTACTTCCAGATCCATAGACAGTTTTGCCACCTATAGTTTTATATGGTACTACTTTAAAGTAATATGTTTTTCCTTTTGTCAACCCAGTTTTTGTATAAGTTGTTGATGAAATTGTATTTATTAATGAATACTTACCATCTTTAGATGTTGACATATATAGTTGATAACCTGTGGCTTTTTGTATATTCGTCCATACAATCCCTATTTTACCAGTATATGACTTTAGATTAACAACTGGAGTAGATGGTTTTGTGATAGCACTCACTATATTTGAGTCACCACCCATATATTCTTCAGAATCTGCTTTTACATAAGATTTAACTTTATATTTATACCCATTTGCAGTATATAAATTTGAATCTGTATAATTTGTATTATAATTTCCATCAATTGTTGCTATTCTTGTATAAGTATCTGAATTAGGGTCATATCTATAAACCTTATATCCTGTTGCCTCCGCTTGTTTAGACCATGATAGCTTTACTGATGTTGTAGATGTCCAATCTACTTTTAAGTTTTTAGCTGTATAAGGATTTGTAACACCTTTTACCTCATTTGATGCCGGACCATAATATGTATTATTATCTACTTTTTTATAAGCCTTAACTTTATACTTATAAGTAGCCCCACCATTAAGATTTGTTACATTGTAAGATGTTTTTGATTCTCCTGATAGAGTAACTATTGTCTTATATGTATCACTACTAGAGTCATATCTTTGAACTATATATCCTGTTGCACCATTTACCTTTGACCATGATAAATTTAACGAAGTTGACGTTCTTGAACTCACCTTAACATTATAAACTTTCTGCACCTCATTAAGATTTGAGTTGGGTTTATCATTACCATTGTAATCATGTTTTATAGATTTTAAAGAAGTATAATTTAAATCTACATTTCCATTTATTCCATCTACATTTCCTGATTCACTATATTGCCACATCATATATGGATTTTTATAAGAGCATACTGTGTTATATTGCGCTATCCATATATTATTTGAATATAGTATATCTTTGGTAAAGTAATTACTACTAAAATCTAAATTTGTATATAAACCTGTATCATAACCTTGTTCTTTTACAGTATCTATAAAAGAATTTGCCATTTCTGTTGCAAGAGTTTTAGTAACTGTAACTCCTTGTTTCTCAGCATAATCCACACTAGCATATTCAAAGTCATAAAATACTGGATAGACAATACTATTTTTATAAGGTGATATGACTTCTAAACATTTTTCAGCTTCTATCTTCGCCTTTTCAGGACTTGTAGCATAACTAAACCAATACACTCCTATTTTTAGCCCTGCCTCGATAGCTCCTTTTATATTAGTATGGAACATTGTATCTACTGTAGAAGTTCCATATCCTGCCCTTATTATTGCATAGTCAATTCCCGAAGCTTTTACTTCCTTCCAATCTATTGTTCCATTATGATATGACACATCTATACCTTTTTCAAAATAATTTAAATTTATATATGATGATGAAACATATCCATATTGTCCGCCATAATAAATTCTATACCAATTATTGCTTCGAGCATATATTTCTACTGTTTCTCCACTTTTCAAAGTTCCCAGTACACTATGTGATGTAGATGGACCACTTCTTATATTTAGGTTCGGAGTATTAACTGAGCCTGAGCCAATAGCTTTTTCACTTAGAGTAGCTTTAGAATTCAAATTATAGTTAGGTTCTCTTGATGTTGATATACCACCAAAACTATAGGTATTATTTTCTTCTGGATCTGGTTGATATTCTTGTGTTTCTTTCAGTTCTTCTTTTTGCATACCTTCTGTTTGAACCTTTTTGGGATCCGGTTGATATTCTTGTGTTTCTTGCAACTCTTCTTTTTGCACACCTTCTGTTTGAACCTTTTCTGGATCCGGTTGATATTCTTGTGTTTCTTGCAACTCTTCTTCTTGCACACCTTCTGTTTGAATATCCTCTGCGCTAACTGGTATAATTAGACTTTGCGAAGAGATAATTATAGAAAGCATGAGTGCAAATACTGACGTATTTTTTAACTTCATAAATTCCCCCATTAATTAAATATTTGGTTTATTACAAAACTCAGAATATATTTAAATTCCAAGTTTTATTTAAATCTATATCAAAGAATTTTCATCAAAATTTTAGTACAATTTCATCACCACAACAAAATCACCCTATAATAAGAAGAAATTCTATGATAGCTTAAAAAGTCTGTTAACTTTTAATAACTTTCATGAACTTATAAATGAGACTTGGCCAAAGTTGTTCCATTTATTTAGTTCATACATAAATTTAGATTTCTTATCATACTTCAATGAAATTTTCCTCAGCTATAAATAAAACTACTATTTTAAAAGTAATTAATCATCAATTCTGCAATTATCTATTAAATATAAAAAGGTAAGTCATTAAAATTCTTACCTTTTTTTCCCTAAATAAATATACTCTATAAAAATATATACTATTAATACAAAATTGTAAAGATTTTTACAAAATATAAGTTTATAAAAACCTTTATATTTAATTCAAAAAAGAATTCCATCTTGCTTTGCTAATGATTTATAACTATCCCATCCGTTTAAGTAATCTGTTTCCACCTTTAATTAATCATATTTAGCCATAAAAAACACCCCAATCGTTAGAATTTTGGTCCAACAATTGGGGTGTAGTACAAAATGATATACCCACTTTAAATATTTAAATTATAGTAAGTATTTTAGTTTAAAATCCATTAGGGTTGCCACTATGCCATCTCCAAGCATCCTCAATAATCTTCTCTAAAGAATCAAACTCTGGCTTCCATCCAAGAACACTCTTAGCCTTCTCGCTTGAAGCAATAAGCACTGCTGGATCTCCACTTCTTCTATCCTCTTCTTTAGCTGGAATATCAAAATCAGTAACTTTTCTAGCAACATCTATAACCTCTTTCACAGAGTATCCATTTCCATTACCTAAATTAAATATATCACTATTATTTCCAGATCTTAAATACTCCAATGCTTTGTAGTGAGCAGATGCCAAGTCCATAACATGTATATAATCTCTTATACATGTTCCATCTTTAGTATCATAATCACTACCAAATATACTTATATAATCCCTTTTTCCTAAAGGAACCTGAAGTATTAAAGGTATCAAGTGAGTTTCTGTGGCATGGGCCTCACCTATACTTCCATCAAAATATGCACCTGCTGCATTGAAATAACGAAGAGATACATATTTAGTTCCATAAGCAGTATCGAACCACTTCATCATTTTTTCCATGGCAAGCTTTGTTTCACCATATGTATTGGTTGGATTTGTATCATCCGATTCCATTATAGGAATATTTTTAGGCTCACCATATGTTGCCGCTGTTGAAGAAAATACTATTTTATCTACATTATTTTCCTTCATAACATCTAGTAAACACATCATTCCATATACGTTGTTGTGATAGTATTCATAAGGTTTTACCATACTTTCACCAACTAACGAGTTAGCTGCAAAATGAATTACAGCTTCTATGTTATTTTCTTTAAATACTTTATTTAAGTTTTCCTTATCTCTAATGTCACAGTTGTAAAACTTATCAGTTAAAAGTGCTTCTTTGTGACCTGTTAATAAGTTGTCTACTACTATTACTTCTTCATTTTGTTGAAGAAAATACTTTACAGTATGAGAACCTATATATCCTGCTCCACCAATTATTAATATACTCATGTCAAATCTCCTTTTAAGTGTATTCTATTTTCGCATCATTTTCCGATTCTACTTCTATATTTTTATTTTTAAGTACAGTCTTAAGCTTTTCTAAATCTGTAATTAATGTACATATTATAGCAAAAATACTATACTAGAACTCCCTATACTCATTGGATCTTATGGTAATTTCCAGTGATGCCGGATCCATAATAACTGCATATGTTGATTCTATCATAAGCCCTATAATACAATATATGGTTTGTGAGCTAAATTTCATAAGCAAAGGCCTTACACTTCTTATATTTTTGGGGATAAAATCAAAATTATTCTGTAGTCATAGCCACTTCTAATTCCACAGCTCTATCATCTCTCTCTTCTGATTTACGTTTTAAGAATGATATGAAATCATCTCTAAGCTCAGGTCTTTTCAATGCAAAATCTACAGTTGCTTGTAAAAATCCTAATTTATCTCCAACGTCATATCTTCTTCCTTGGAAGTTGTATGCGTAGATAGCTTCCTTAGTAGCAAGTGTTTTAAGAGCATCAGTAAGTTGGATTTCCCCACCCTTTCCTGGCGCTTGATTTTCTAATATATTAAATATTTCTGGAGTTATTATATATCTCCCTAATATTGCTATGTTAGATGGTGCTTCATCAAGTGCTGGCTTTTCTACCATATCTTTCACTTTGTATACCCTGTCTTCTATGTGTTTAACATCGAGTATACCATACTTGTCCACATTTTCTCTAGCAACTTCTTGAACACCTAAAATAGAAGTTTTATACTCATCATAAGCACTTATCATTTGCTTTAAACAAGGTGTCTCAGAATCTACTATGTCATCCCCTAGTAATACTGCAAAAGGCTCATTTCCTATAAAGCTTTTTGCACAATAAACAGCATGTCCTAGACCTTTTGGTTCTTTTTGTCTAATATAGCAAATATTTACCATATTCGATATATCTTGAACCATATTTAACATTTCTATTTTACCTTTTTTCTCAAGTTCTAACTCAAGCTCTACACTACGGTCAAAATGATCTTCTATAGATTTCTTATTACGACCAGTAACTATTAGTATTTCTTCTATACCTGACTCAATTGCTTCTTCTATTATATATTGTAAAGTTGGTTTATCTACTATTGGTAACATTTCCTTAGCTTGTGCCTTAGTTGCAGGTAAAAATCTAGTCCCTAGACCTGCTGCTGGTATTATTGCTTTTCTTATTCTCTTTCTCATACTGCCCCCCAAAATTTATTTTCCATAAGTTTTGCATATAGTTTCATCAATTATTCTATCATAAAAATTTATAACTGCATATATAGAAAAATGTGCAGCTTTTCTTACAACAACACCTTTCTTGTATTTAGTATTAGCTATGGCCAAACTGCATCTACAGGACAACAAGTTGGAATAATAGATACTACTAATTAAGTTTCTGGAAAACATCTTTACTTTATTATTTCTATATTGTTTAACTAATTTTCACAGACTCAATCATTAACAATAGCCCTATGAGTATCAACCCCAGCATATCCATCTGCACTTAGCCCCCTTGATTTTTGGTAAGCTATTACTGCAGCCTTTGTTTTACTTCCAAAACTTCCATCAACCTCAACTCTATGTCCTCTATTAATCAATGCCTTTTGCAACCAAACTACGTGATCACCCTTGCATCCTATTTTCAAATAATATTTCTTAACAGCAGATTTAGTAGCCTTTCCATAAATACCATCTACAAGCAAGTTACATTTATACACATTATTAAGAGTAGTTTGCAGATATCTAACTATATATTTTCCTTCATTAGATTGCTCTTTTGATATACTTCTATTTGACATGTAATTTTTTATAAAAGGATAAAAATTATTAACAAAGGCACTTTTGGAATTTCCAAATCCCATGAAGTTTGTTCCTGGACAAGTTTTTCTAGATTTGCTTTTAGAGTAATCTCCCAGATATGTTCCACCACTTGTAAACCATGCATGTGGTCTAATTGTAGAAGTAGAAGGAATTAGATTTAACTTTTCACATAGTATACCATACACTGCTATGACAGCTTCTTTTTGCGCTGCCTTCATTATATCTTTATTTTTATCAAAATCTCCATAAATTTCAATACAAATTTTACTAGTATTCCAACCTGTTATACCTACTGGAGTTTTATTAATATCCCTTCCTGTTGTTATCTTTCCATTGGGAAAAATATTAAAATGCTGTGCTATACATGCCCACCCCATACTTTTGCCATAAGAATTAAGATTTATAGTTCTTGTTAATTCATCTTCTGTATTTCCATTTGATTTATAGAAACAATCATAATTAGGTAGTGCCATATGATGAACTTGCAATCCATTTACTTTGCGTGTTATTTTTAGATTTTTTATATAACTTTCAAATTCACTTATAGTATCAAATCGTGTAAAGCCACTTCTTGTTTCACTCATATTCAACAACCCCTTACTTTTTTATTTTTTACAAATTTTATTTTTTACAAAATAAACACCCTAGATGACTTGAACTGCACCCTTCATGTGGAACAATATAAAACAACCTAGGCTACCTTTTTCTTGTATTTTACAGGAGAAAGGTAGTTTAATTTTGCCTGTATTCTTTCTTTGTTATAATAATCTATATATTGAGA
>NZ_JANKBY010000569.1:0-1280 GCF_024621905.1 Terrisporobacter muris | reverse complement strand
TGAACTGCACCCTTCATGTGGAACAATATAAAACAACCTAGGCTACCTTTTTCTTGTATTTTACAGGAGAAAGGTAGTTTAATTTTGCCTGTATTCTTTCTTTGTTATAATAATCTATATATTGAGATACAATTTCAATCACCATTTTACTTGATAAATTCTTTAATCCTTGAGAATAGAATGCTTCTGTCTTCAATGATGAAAAGAAACTTTCCATAGCAGCATTATCATGGCAGTTACCTTTTCTAGACATGCTCATAGTTATCCCATTTTGTTTAACAAAATTTTGAAAGTTTGGACATGTGTATACAGCACCCTGATCTGAATGTAATATTAAATCTTTGTATTTTATTGATATGATAGCTTCGCTAAGTGTATCCTTAACTAGTGGTACTTCTTGATTATCAGCAATTTTATAAGCAACAATTTCTCCATTAAATCCATCCATAATAGCAGATAAATATAAAGTTTTATTACTGAACTTTAAGTATGTAATATCCGTGAACCATTTTGTATTAGGTGATTTAGCTATAAAATCTCTTTTTAATATATTAGGTGCAATAACTGATGTAGCTCCGCTATTGAATTTTCTCTTTTTTCTGCGAATTTTTGCTAAAATATTATTTTTGTGCATAATCCTAAGTACTTTCTTATGATTAATCTTAAATCCCATAGATTTTAATACAGCATGAACTTTCCTATATCCATATCTATATTTATTGATTTTGCATGTATCTATGATAGATTTTTCTTCCTCAGAAATTTCTTGGTCTGATGAATTTAACCATCTATAAAAAGTAGTTTTAGGCAGATTTAAAGCAGTGTATATTTGCTTATTACTGTATATTTTTCTATATTGATTAACTATTGATTTTACTATTTTTGCATCAACATCCTTTCTATCTCTTGGTACTTTCCCATTATGTCTATACGTGCTTTAAGTTGTTTATTTTCCATTCTAAGTCTTTCTATTTCAGACTCTTCTAATACTCCCTTACCGTAGGTATATTGTTTACCGACAGGTTGATTGAATCTATGGGTTTCACCTTTTTTATACCATCTCAACCATGTCATAATTTGAGATTTATTTTTTATTCCTAGTTTATTCATAACTTCTTTTGTAGTACTACCATTTAATTTCATATCTATAGCTTTCCATTTTATTTCTGGTGAGTAGTGTACTCTTGTACTCATAATAAAATAACCTCCTTTAAAATCATACATATAGTATGTTTCAAAAGAGGTTGTTTTATTTATTCCCGTGTAAAGGGTTCACTTCA
>NZ_JANKBY010000568.1:0-1286 GCF_024621905.1 Terrisporobacter muris | reverse complement strand
TATTATTTTTTTCTCTTATCTTTAATTTATCTATATACGATACTGCATTAATTGCTGCTACTTGACCTTGCCCTGCTGATTTAATATAAGAGTAAGGTTTGCCAGCAATATCTCCACATGCAAAACATCCCGGAATATTTGTATTCATATTTATATCAACTTTAACATGTGATCCATCAACCTCAAGTCCTGGTACTAAAGTTCTTGGTGATGCACTATCTTTTATTACAAAAACTCCATCCACATCTATTGCAATATTTTTAAATGAAACTTGATTTACTAACATTTCTCCTTTTATTTCAGTAGGTCTTTCATTTATGATTTCTATGTTTGAGTCTAAATTATTACCTCTCATAAGACCTTCATGTTTATACATCGGTATAAAGTATGTTTTAGAAGCAATTTCATTTAAGAAGTTTGCTTCTTCTTCCGCATCTTCATTATATCCTATAATAGCTACAGTTTTTTCTCTGTATAAAGGTGCATCGCAAGTAGCACAATAACCTACTCCTCTACCTAAATATTCTTCTTCACCTTTAATTGGTTTACCATATTGAACACCAGTTGCTAATATAACTGTAGTAGCCTCAAACATGTTTTCACCACTCATTAAAGCAAAGTAATCACCCATGGCATAAATATTTGTAATTCTATTATTTGATACTTCAATTCCCATACTATCTATATGATCTTTAAATCTATTTTTCAAATCTTCTCCACTAACTTCATAAAAACCTAAATAGTTGTTGATTTCTGGAGCCTTTTCAAGCTTATTACTTAAATTTTCATTTCCAAATAATATTATATTTTTGTTTCTTATCTTTGCATTTATGGCCGCCGAAAGCCCAGCTGGACCACTTCCTACTATTGCTATATCATATCTCATTATCATCACCACAATCCACAGCTCTTATAAGTGAGCCTTTATTTTAGATTTTATTTGTTCTTTTGGAACAAACCCTACTATCCTTTGTACTTCTTTTCCATTTTTAAATATTATCATTGTTGGAACTGAAACTATTTCATATTCTTGAGCTACTTCAAGGCTTCTATCAATATCAATTTTGGCAAAGTCAACTTTGTCCGACATCTCTTTGCTTAGAGATTCAAATATTGGTGTTAACATTTTGCAAGGTCCACACCAAGTTGCAAAAAAATCCATTACTACTAATTTATCTGATGTTCTAATCTTATTATAAAATTGAGAGTTATTTACTAATTTAGCCATTATTTCTCCTCCTAATGTATCACTATATAATATTAATTTTTTTAATAAAAGTTAACAT
>NZ_JANKBY010000567.1:0-1287 GCF_024621905.1 Terrisporobacter muris | reverse complement strand
TCTGAATTATTTATTTTTTCAAATATATAATCATTGGCGTGTACAAAGTATTCCTTTGTCCTTTCTTTTGCATATTCTATAGTATCATAATCTATGGTAAGAAATATTTCTTTTAATATGTTTTCTGTTGATTCTAACTCTTCTATATAAACTTTTTCTGCAAAGTTTTTACTCATATTTTTCATTTGAAGAAAGATCTGTTTAAGTATTTTTACAGTCTCTTCAATAAATTCTAGCTCAATATTTCCTGCTAAAAATGCTTCTTTTAACAAAAAAATATTATATGCATTTTCTATTCCTAGGTTTTTTATAAAATCATCAATGGTAAAATTATGGTGATTATATTTATCCATTTTCTTGTATTGTTCAATCATTTCTAATGAAAATTCTATGTCCTTATAATCTTCAGAAAGATTCTTATAAACTTCATAAGTATTCTTATTTGTACATGAAAAATATATAGTTTCTAAATCATGTGAACTGTATTTTTTCATCATTCTCCAGGCTGCATAATAAGCTATATTGGCTGACTTGTTTAATGGAAATTTATTATTTCCTGAACTGATAGATGGAATTGCTATTGTTTTATTATCATTTTCTATTGCTATCTCTATAGAATTTTTATAGCATGAATATAATAAATAGCATTCATCTTCATATCCACCTTCCCATTTAGGAGTACACGTATGAACTATACTTTTTATATTTAGATTATACCCCTTTGTAATAATACAATTACCAACTTGGCAGGTTCCACTTTTAGATAATTTCTTACTAAGTTTTTGACCAGCGCTTTTCTGAATTAACTTATCCAATCCTGAACTACCGCTAAAATATTCATCTGTTGGATTTACAATGGCATCAACCTTAATATCTACAATTTCTTCTTTTACAATTTTAATTCTATCATCTATCCTACCCATATGTATAACCCCCTTTCCACAATAAAAATTTACTTTTCTTATTTTACTTTCCACAAAAAAGCATATAATCCCTTTTTATTATTAACTCTACAATAAAATTATAAACAATTTTCTTAATCTTATCATAATATAAAAAGAAAAAAGTTAGACAAATCTAACTTTTATAGCTTTAACCTATTTAACTTTTCATATATCATCTATATCATCCTCTTCCACTAATCCTATGGAAGCTTCCATATAAGCTAAGTTTTTATATTTATATATCTCTCTTTTAAAAAGTGTTCTTACTATAAATTTTAATATTGTCATCTTACACCTCCGCTGATTTTAGCCACATCTAACATTTACTTTTTTGGTGTAATAT
>NZ_JANKBY010000566.1:0-1314 GCF_024621905.1 Terrisporobacter muris | reverse complement strand
CTAAAATATAAATAGAAAGTTAATAGGGGGGATTTGATGAATAAAATTAATAGTATATTAGAAGAAATTAAGCTTCCTGAGATAGTAAAAGTTAAACAGAATTTTGATAAAAGAAAAATAGAAGATGTAAAAGCAGAAATTAAAAAATTATTAAAAGAAGATAATTTCAAAAATAAAATTGAAAAGGGAAAAACTGTGGCTATAACAGGTGGAAGCAGGGGGATTAGTCATTATAGCATAATAATGAAAACTATAGTAGATTTCGTGAAAGAAGAAGGTGGAGTTCCTTTTATCGTACCAGCTATGGGTAGTCACGGTGGAGGAGATGCCATTGGGCAAAAGCATATACTTGAAAAGCTAGGTATTACAAAGGAAAGCATGGGCTGCGAAATAAAATCTTCTATGGAGGTAGTTGAAATAGGTAGAACAATTAAAGATCTTCCTGTGTATATTGATAAAAATGCATTTAATGCTGATGGAATAATACTTATCAATAGAGTTAAGCCACATACATCATTTAGGGGAAAATATGAAAGTGGACTTGTAAAAATGCTAGCAATTGGTCTTGGAAAAAGAAAGGGTGCAGATACTACGCATTCTTTAAGGTTTGAAAAAATGGCTGAAAATATTGAAGAGTCAGCAAAAGTGTCTATTAATAAATTAAATATACTCTTTGGTTTGGCAACAATAGAAAATGCATATGATGAGGTGGCTGAAGTACATATTTTAAATAAAGAAGAAATTCTTATAAAAGAGCCAATATTATTAGAAAAATCAAAGGAATTAATGGGAAAATTATATTTGGATAATATAGATGTACTGATTATAAAAGAAATAGGTAAAAATATAAGTGGTACTGGTATGGACACAAATATAATAGGAAGATATCATACTAAAGCGGCATCTGGAGGACCTAGTATTACAAAAATAGGATTGTTAAATTTAAATAGTGACTCAAATGGTAATGCAAATGGAATGGGCTTAGCTGATTTTATAAGTAAGCAATTTTATGAAAAAGTTGAATTTGAAAGTACATACTTAAATGCCATAACTTCCACAGAGCCAAATAGTATTAAGCTTCCAATGGTCCTAGATAATGATGAATATGTGTTCAAAGCTTGCGCCAAAACCTGCGGTATTTTAAACCATCAAGATATTAAATTAGTTATAATAGAAAATACTAAAAACTTAAATAAAATATACATGAGCAAGGAAGCCTATAATAATATAAATGATTATAATATGGTTAAAATGGAAGGCGATTATTTTAATATTAAGTTTGATGATTATGGTAATTTTATCGTATAAAATGTT
>NZ_JANKBY010000565.1:0-1315 GCF_024621905.1 Terrisporobacter muris | reverse complement strand
ACAAATTTCTTCTCCAGTTTTATTATCTGTATTTATAATTATATCTGCAGCTTTTAAATATCTTTCTTTTCTTTTATCCATTAAAGTAGCTATATATTCTTCATTCATATTATCATTCAAAATTGGTCTACTTTGGCTATTTCTAACCCTTTCATATATAGTACTGGGACTGGCTGTAAGCAATATTACTTTACCCATTTGTTTCATTAATTCAATATTTTCATCTTTTATTACTATTCCTCCTCCGCAAGAAATAATAATATCATTCTCATTTGATAGTTCAACTAAAGTATCTTTTTCACATTTTCTAAAATATTCTTCTCCATATATAGAAAAAATCTTATCAACAGTTTTATTTTCCTTTAATTCAATATATTGGTCTGTATCAATTTTTTTTATTTTTAATAATTTACTTAATTTTTCTGATATATAACTTTTACCAGTGCCCATAAATCCAACTAATATAATATTAGTTTTTTCTAATTTAGAATTTTCTTGGAAATATTTATTTATTATATCTAAAAAAATATCTAAATCTTTAACTTCTATTTGACCTGGAGCGGAAGCTTTTGAGCCAGAAGCAAATGTTAAGCAGGATCCAAATATTTGACCACTCATACGACTTATTATCCCTTTTTTTCCCATGGAAATTGTTATTATAGGTGTTTCCTTGTATTTTTCTTTCATTATAGTTGTAACTTCTAATAATTTAATTACATCTATATAAGTATTAGGCATAACCGCCAACTTTGGAATATCTGCATTTAGTTTTTGCATATTTATTAAATCTTCAATCATTTCATTTTTTTGTGGCGTTTTTTCAAAATCATGCTTAGATATGATGACTTTAATATTGTTTTTATGAGCAACCTTAACTAACTCAGCTATCTTTGCTTCTCCAATTCTCAACTCCACATCAATAATATCAGTAAGTTTTTTTTCACATATGTTTTTATATAAATCCGTATATTCTTTTTCGCTTAGGCATATTTCACCACCTTCTTCTTTACTTCTAACAGTAAAAATTAAAGGTTTTTCATTTAAAATCATTTTTATTTTACTTAACAAATCACATACTTTTTCAATATTTAAAACATGGTCAAAAAAGTCACATCTAAGTTCAACAATATCAACATTACTTGAATATATTTTTTCACATTCTCTTATTATTTCATCTTCAGTTTTACCTACTACAGATGTACAAATTTTAGGTTTTCCACAACCTAAATTTATATTTTTAACTTTTACATAATTCATATTATTCTCCATATATCCTATTTTATAATCATATATATTTTAATTTAATTAGATTGTA
>NZ_JANKBY010000564.1:0-1317 GCF_024621905.1 Terrisporobacter muris | reverse complement strand
AATATTTTTATATATAAATTCAACAAGATATTTGACAATATTGGAGGAACAAACAAGATGAAAACTATAAAAAAAATTGTAATAACTGGAGGACCTTGCTCTGGTAAAAGTACAATGCTTAACTTAATAGAAAACACTTTTAAAGAAAAAGGATATAAAGTCTTAATAGTTTCAGAAACAGCGACAGAATTAATTAGAGGTGGAGTTTCACCACTTGGTGGTAAAGAGAATATGTTCATATTCCAGGACTATCTTTTAAACCTTCAATTTAAGAAAGAAGAAGTTTATGAAAAAGCAGCAAAAGAAATGGATGCTGAGAAGACAATAATACTTTATGATAGAGGATTATTAGATAATAAAGCTTATGTATCAAAGGAAGAATTTGAAGTTATTTTAGATAAATTTGGAACAACTGAAAATGAATTAATAGATAGATATGATTTAGTATTACATTTAGTAACAACTGCTAATGGGGCAGAAGAACATTACACACTAGCGAATAATGCTGCTAGAAGTGAATCATTAGAAGACGCTAGAAAACTAGATGAATTAACTATGAATGCCTGGGTAGGTCATCCTCGTTTAAGAATATTTGACAACTCTACAGACTTTGAAGGAAAAGTTGAGAGAGTATTAAAAGAAATCTATAATGATTTAGATGAACATATGCCAACTGGTACTATACGCAAATACTTAGTAAATGTTGAAAATATAGATATAGATAGTATAATAAATACTTCAGAAAAAATGGACATAGTTCAGCATTACTTAAAATCTTCTAATCAAAATGTTGAAAGAAGGATTAGACAAATAGGAAGTGGCGAAAACTACTCATACTACTATACTGAAAAAGAAAAAATCAATAACTATAGAACATTTAGAAAAGAAAAGAAAATAAGCGATAAGCTATACTTAACATATTTATCAGAAATAGATAACCAACTTTTCACTATAATAAAAACTCGTTATTGTTTCGTATACGAGAATCAATATTTCAAATTAGATGTATTTAACAATGATAAAAAATATGGAATCTTAGAAATAGAAGCTACGGATCAAAATGGAAAGATATTACTTCCAGACTTTTTAAATATAAAAGCAGATGTAACAAAAGATTCAATGTATTCAAATTATGAAATATCAAAAAGAAACTATGTAGGTAAATAGGAAATCAAAGCACTCTCATATAAATGAACTGCACCCTTCATGTGGAACAATATAAAACAACCTAGGCTACCTTTTTCTTGTATTTTACAGGAGAAAGGTAGTTTAATTTTGCCTGTATTCTTTCTTTGTTATAATAATCTATATATTGAG
>NZ_JANKBY010000563.1:0-1320 GCF_024621905.1 Terrisporobacter muris | reverse complement strand
ATACTAAAAAAGGAATTTTTATATTATAAACTTAATTGTTATAGAAAAAAGGGAGTAAAAAGGAGAATAATAATGAGGATTGAGGATATAGTTATTGAATCTATATTGAAAAATAATGAGAAAATGGCAGAATTTAGGGACAGTGCTCATAATTTAAGAATAGGAATATTAGGAGGGACATTTGACCCTATACATTATGCTCATCTAGCAACGGTGGAATTTATAAGAGGCAAATATAATTTAGATAAAGTTATTTTCATACCTTCTGGTAATCCTCCTCATAAATTTTGGAATATAACTGATAAAAAAGATCGTTATGAAATGGTAGTGCTTGCTACTGTGAAGAATGAAAATTTTGTGGTTTCTGATATGGAAATTGAGAAAGTTGGAAAGACTTATACTATAGATACTTTGAGAGAGTTAAAAAAGACTTATCCAACTTGTGAATTATTTTTTATTACAGGAGCAGATGCCATATGTGATATAGAAGCTTGGAAAGATGTAGCTGAAAATTTCAAACTAGCCACCTTTATAGCAGCAACAAGACCGGGGATAAGTCTGCTTAGAGCTCAAGATTATATAGAAAAATTGGAAAATAAATATAATGCAAAAATTATAAATGTATATGTACCTTCTTTGGATATATCATCCACATATATAAGAGATCAATTGAACTTAGGAAAATCTGTTAGATATTTAATACCTGAAAATGTGGAAGCATACATAAAAGAAAAAGGCCTATACAATTTTGGAGTTGAGTAAATGAATTATAAAGAAATAGAAAACGTATTAAAAAAAATGCTACCTGAGAGAAGGCTAGAACACTCTCTAAATGTATCGAAGTGTGCAGTGAAATTAAGTGAAATATATAAATGTGATAAGGAAAAGGCAGAGATTGCTGGACTTGTGCATGATTGTGCTAAATATTTTACAGATGAACAAATAGAAGATTGTGTAAGAAAGTTTAACATAGAGTTAGATTCTCTAGAAGTGAATAATATAGCATTATCCCACAGCATTATAGGTTCTTATGTAGCAAAAGAAGTATTTAATATTGATGATGAAGAAATTATAAATGCAATTAAGTATCATACTACGGGTAGAGAAAACATGTCTCTTTTAGAAAAAATAATATATATGGCAGATTTAATAGAAGAAGGAAGAAAATTTCCAAGAGTAGAAGAATTGAGAGAGCTAACTTTTAGTGGAAAGTTAGAAGAAGCTTTAATTTTATCTTTCAATAATACTATAAAATTTGTAATAGATAATAATCAATTAATACATCCAAGGACTGTAAGCGCAAGAAATTATATATTAAGA
>NZ_JANKBY010000562.1:0-1332 GCF_024621905.1 Terrisporobacter muris | reverse complement strand
GAATTTAACAGGAAATAAAAAAGAAACTAAAACTAGAAGAATAGAAAAGATTATTAACTCCACTTTGGGATATTTTACAAAGGACGATGTCATATTGATTGGTATTTTGATTACTATATTATCAGTAACTACTTTAATAATATCAAAAGAAATAAATAAAATAGAAGCTTGCACTTATGATTATAAAGAAAAATTAATAAGATTTCATGTTATAGCAAATAGTGATACAGATGAAGACCAAGAATTAAAATTAAAAGTTAGAGATGCGGTTATAGCTTATTTACAACCAAAGCTTGAAAACTCTAAATCAATAGAAGAAAGTGAAGCAATTATAAAAGGTGAATATGAGAACTTAGAAAATATAAGCAAGAAGGTTATATGCGATAATGGATATAACTATAATGTTAACATTGGGTTACAGTATAGTGATTTTCCTGCAAAACAATACTCAAGTGTAGTATTACCGGCAGGTAAATACAAAGCTTTAAAGATCATAATAGGAGAAGGTAAAGGAAAGAACTGGTGGTGTGTAATGTTTCCTCCTCTTTGCTTCGTAGATGACCAAAACGGAGTAATAGATGAGAAAACTGATAAAAAACTGAAAGAAATATTAACACCACAAGAGTATGAATTAATAATGGCAAAAAATAAAACTGAGGTAAATAATTTAAAATTTAAATTTAAAATAACTGAAGTATTTCAATGCTTATTTTAATTTAAAATAAAGAATAAAAAATAAAAAGGAGTGACTTTAACTATGGATAGGTGCTATAAAACCCTTATAGTATCACTATTAGTTTTAGGCAATGTATTTGTACCTATAAAACAAATATATGCACTAGAATATTACTATTTAGACAATGAAACAGAAGATTGTTTTGTACAAGTGCAAGAACAAGAGGATAAAAAAGAAGCAGTTATAAATCTTAATGATGAAGAAATAATGTTATTATCAAAATTAGTAGCAGGAGAAGCTAGAGGTGAAAGCTATGAAGGTCAAGTTGCTGTAGCAGCAGTTGTAATCAATAGAGTGAAGGATTCTAGATTTCCAAACTCTCTAGAAGGGGTTATATATCAAAAGAATGCATTTTCTGTAGTGAAAAATGGAACTATATATACAGAGCCCACAAGCTCTACATATAGAGCGGCTCAGGAAGCACTATATGGAAATGATCCAACTAATAATGCAATATACTTTTGGAATCCTGATATATCTACATGTAGCTGGATAAACACATTAAATCCTTACTTAAGAATAGGGAATCATGTTTTTGCTAAATAATATATAATTTTAAATAAAAAAAGTAAAGGAGTTTTTACTCCTTTATTTTT
>NZ_JANKBY010000561.1:0-1338 GCF_024621905.1 Terrisporobacter muris | reverse complement strand
TCTCACTTTATATTTTCCAATCAATCTAAAAAAGCTTAACAATTTTTTATTTTTTATAGTAATATAAAATTATATTATAATTTTAATGTTTTAAAATGGAGGTTCATAAATGTTAAAAAAAGTAGCTGCTATAAATGATTTATCCGGTATTGGAAAATGTTCTCTTACTGTAGCAATTCCCATATTATCAGCTTTAAAGGTGCAATGCTGTCCATTTCCTACAGCTATTTTATCAAGTCAAACGGGTTTTAGTGAATATACCTTTTTAGATTTAACTGAAGAAATGAAAAAATACTCACGCACTTGGAAAAATTTAAATTTAGAAATAAATACTATATATAGCGGATTCTTAGGTTCTATAGATCAAATAGATATTGTCAGTAATTTTATAAAAGAAAACCCTGAATCATTTGTTATTGTTGATCCAGTTCTTGGTGATGATGGTGTACTTTATCCTATTTTCAACGAAAAAACATGTAGTAAAATGAAAGATTTGGTTATTCATTCAAATTTAATTACACCAAATATAACTGAAGCATGTTTATTGTTAAATAAAGAATTTCAAAAAGACTTTAGTGAAGAAGAAATTATAAGTATAGCTAAGGATTTAAGCAATCTAGGTCCTGAGAAAGTAATTATTACAGGTATAATTAGGAACGAAAAAATTTATAACTTATCTTATGATAGAAAAACTAATAAATCTTTTACATATGGGCTTAAATATAATAAATGTTCTTACAGTGGCACTGGCGACATTTTTGTTTCAATAGTCTGTGGGCTTATAACTAATAATTACGATTTAGATTTTGCAGTAAAAACAGCATCTGACTTTATATACAAATGTGTCTCTTATACTTCTAAATACGAAAAGGATAGAAATCAAGGCGTTATGTTTGAAATGTTTTTAAATGATTTAACTTCAATTGATAAAAAAATCTAAATATTAGTGGAATTTTATTCTATATCCTTCTTTAAGTTTATAAAATATAATATAGAACTAAAGGAGGATATTTTTATGGATATAAATCAAAAAGCTAAAGAACTTGCTTATTATATTAAAGGTACTAGAGAGTTTAAAACAATGGATAGATATAAAGAGGAACTAGAAAAAAATAAATCTTTAAAAAGACATCTAGATGCTTATTTAAATAAAAAAAATCAAATTTATTCTAGGTATAAAATTGATGATGCAAATAAAAGAATCTCCAAACTTGATAAAGAATATATTAATTTTTTCAATGATCCCCTTGTAACAAACTACATGAATAGCACTAATGAATTTAATTCTATGATGAAAAAAATTTATTCATCAATTGAAAATGAGCTTTTAAAATAAAT
>NZ_JANKBY010000560.1:0-1340 GCF_024621905.1 Terrisporobacter muris | reverse complement strand
ATTTTTTACATCCTATTTATTATTTTTATAGTTTTTTCCAAGTCTATCAGCAGTTATAATTGCAGCTGCCACAGCTTCTACGCTTATAGGTTGTGGCATAGAATGTACTGATTCTTCTGGTATACAAGATTTTTCTGCAACTTCCATTAATTCTTCTTCGCTTATTTCATTTACCCCTATATCTTCTAAACACACTGGTAAACCAACTTCCACACAGAAGTCTAATACTTGATTTATTTCTTCTTCAGATGCATTTTCTAGCACTAACTGAGCTAAAGTACCAAATGCAACTTTTTCACCATGGAAATACTTATGAGTTCCTTCTAATATAGTAAGACCGTCATGTATAGCGTGAGCTGCTGCAAGTCCTCCACTCTCAAAACCAATTCCTGATAAAAGTATATTTGTTTCTATTATATTTTCAAGAGCAGGAGTAACTAAATTACAATCACAAGATACCTTTGCCTTAGGTCCATCAGCAAGTAAAGTTTCATAACATAATTTTGCAAGAGCAAAAGCAGTATTAGTACCTTTTGCTGGAGCTGTTAAGTTTTCTCTTGCTCCGCAAGGAAGACCAGCATTTACATTTGAATATGATTCTCTTGTTGCTCTAGCCTCAAAATAAGTTGATAATGCATCACCCATGCCAGATACTAAAAATCTAGTAGGTGCTTTAGCTATTACAGTTGTATCTATTAGTACAACACTCGGACTTTGTTTAAAATATGCGTAATCATCAAAAGATCCATCTGGAGTGTATAATACTGCTGAGTGACTAGTAGGTGCATCTGTTGCTGCTATTGTTGGAACTATTATTAAAGCTTCACCTTCAGCCACACATTTTGAAGTATCTATTGCTTTACCTCCACCAAGTCCTATTGTACAATCACACTTATTTTCTCTTGCTACTTCTTGTAATCTTGCTACTTCTTGTCTTGAGCATTCTCCTGTAAATCCACTTTCTACTAAAGTAATATTAAACTTATCACAAGTTTTGTCTAACTTATCTTTTACACGATTAACATCATCTGGATGTGCTATAAGTAGTGCTGATTTTCCAAAAGTTTTTACGAAATAACCTAAATTTAATAATTCATCTTCACCTTGAACATATTTTGTTGGACATATTAATGCTTTTCTCATCTTTTAATTACTCCCATCTATTTTTGTTTTATTTGGTTTAAATTTTATATTTTAATTATAATACCGTTTTCCTTTTTAATCATGAGTCTTATATGTCATAAAATTACAATTTATAATCGTAATTTTATGAACTAAAATAATAAAATTGTACTATTTCTACTTTTCGTTAAGTACTTAACTATTTTAATAAATATCTA
>NZ_JANKBY010000055.1:0-16022 GCF_024621905.1 Terrisporobacter muris | reverse complement strand
ATACAAATTTTATAAAGTGCAAATAATAATTTCAGTCATTTTAAGATTTTTTTTCCTACTCGGAATACAAAGGTGATATTGATAAGTATATTTATAAATTAAAAACCACTCTCACGATAATAAGAGTGGTTTTTAAAAATATTATATTATCTATATTTTTCTAAAAATTCTTTTAGTGCTTGAGAAATTAAATCTTGCACTCTATATTTACTACTAGAGCAATATTCTGCAAACTCTTTTTGTATAGGCTCATATATTTTATAACTTCTAGTAACAACTTCTCCCTCAAAGTCATGTATCTTTAAATCGTCACTTACTACTTTATCACTACTTTTTAAATACCAGTTATAAACTTCTTCTAGTTTATCATTCATATCAGCATAATTTAATATAATTTCCTCTAGAAGCTTGTTATTTACTTGGTCGCCCCGTACTACTTTATTACTACTTTTTGATATAGATTCTTTATTTTTAGATTCATTGCCCTGAACTACTTTATTACTACTTTCTAATATAGGCTCTTTATCCTCCGATTTATCGCCCTCTACTACTTCAATAATACTTTCGTATTGATTACTTTCCTTGTTTAATTCATAGCCTATCTTTTTAAATCTGTTTGATATAGTTTTTCTAGAACTAATTATATTTTCCTTATCCAACCTTGATAAACTATATCCTTCTTTTAACTTTTCATTAATAAAATGTATTTGTTCAATAATGTCTAGATCATTTAAATTCATGACATCCCCCCCTCAAACACATTATAAACTACTTTAGTAGTCATTTTGTATTATCTGCTTATAAATCAATTTATTTATGTATTTTCTGATATATATTTCTTCTAAAAATCTTTTAGTTAATAAATCAAACCTTACAAAATAGTTAGAATTTAAACTTGCATAAATTGTAGATATATGAAAAAAATAATGCTATATTTATGTTGAGTTATATAAATATAACATTTGGGGGTAATTATTTTATGAAGAAAAAAAACAAAATTATAAGTTTATTTCTAACATTTATGTTACTTTTCACCATCAGTGCTAACTCTTTTGCATTTGCCGACTCAGGAGCATCTGCTCTTCCAAAGGACGATCCAAAAGCAGCATTTATATTTAAAACTTTTCCCAAAAGCTGGACATCTTATCATACCTTAACTACTCAAAAAATAAATGTATCTAAAATGGTTAAAGAGGGAAATGAATTAATGGCTATATCAAGTATAGGTGCCAATTTGAGTGCGATCGGTAACATAGGTAATATAGTAACAAAATCTAAACTTGCTGTGACATTAGGAAAAGGGGCTGTAATTGCAGGAGCTGGTATGGGTGTATGCTATTTAACAGGGTATGGAATGACTGTGGCTGTAAAAGATTTGAAAGCTGATACAAAACTTGTTAAGAAAGTAGCTTTTAAATGGACTGATACAAAAAAACTAAATTATTCTGTAAGAATACAATGCTGGAATGAGTACAATGGTAAAAAAATATCTTCAACAAAAACTTATTATAGAACAGGATCTTATAGATAGTTGTTAAAAAGTATCGTATAATAATATATACAATAGGCTAAAAATAAAAGGATGGATGAAATATGCAAACAAAAACCAAATTGATTTATTTATGCATAAACTTAATATTAGTAGGAGCTTTAATTTATACTTCTTACTCAATTGAACCAGGCATGTACAGAAATACAATTAGATTAATATTTATATTAGCTATACCTATTGTTTCATTATGTCAAGTATATAGTACAAAAAAAGCAGAAAGACAGAAAAATAATTGTTAAAAAATTAGTGAATAATAAATAAAAAAGAGAGATCTTTTGTTGGATGTCTCTTTTTTATTACTTAAGTATGCTTTTAAATATATCGAATATACTTATAGATGTTTTATTATAGACTTTATTGTAAGCAGCCTTTTTAGGATTTTTTATCCAGCCAGTACCCTTTTTACCGTAACCAGGTATAACAGCTTTCTTAACAGCTCTCTTAGCTCTTCCAGTAGTCCTAGCTGATATAGATTTTTTCAAACTTGGTTTTCTTATTACACTTCTAGCCATTTTTACTCCCCCTATTAATTTATGTAATATAAAATTTAATCGTTTTGACTAATCATATTTTTTATTTTCTGAATAATCGTTAGAATTTACGTTTTCTTCATCAATATCAAATCTTTTAATCAATTCGTCATAGGACTTATCTGTGACATAAGCTCTCACATTTAAATCGAATAACTTTGCTATAAGTAAAGCTTTTAGTCCTAATATTAGTTTGTATTTTCCATTATGAGGTTTTACAGCCACATGCAATGGAGTTTTTCTTTTCTTTAATTCTACGTTTGCTAAATTACCGTTTAGATGTCTATCATCTATAATTTCTATTTCATTTGTACTAATTTCAATAAAGTCTTTATCCTCTAATAATTGCCACCATGGAACTTGTTGAGTCTTAGTTTTGAAAATTCTATTTTTCTTTATTGACATTTTAGCTACGTCATAAAATTCAATAGAAACAGGTGAAACATATATAAATGGTTTCCCCTTCTTGCTCATACCAGTTTTTATATACCCTATAATGCTTATTTGCTTTTCTCCATTTAATTGCTTTTTATGCTTTTCATATAATTTCTTACGTAACTTTACTAAAAATACACTAGCACCTTTATCTCTAATATCTCTATTGGCTTTTTTCTCATAAGCATTTACTAAAATTATATCAGCAGAACCATCTTCGTTTACTTTCGGTTCTTTATCAATTGTTCCTTGGATTATTATTCTTGAATATACCACTTTTAGTGTCTCCTTTCTTAATTATTTAATAATTCGTTGCATATTTCATTTATTTCATTCTCAAAAGCATCTAAATTATGTCTTACAGTTGGTCTAAAAAATTGAGTTTTATCTGCATTTATTTTTTCTTGTAGTAGATCAATAGCTCTTTCTCTTATTTCATTTATATCTATAGCAGGTTCATTATTTGTATTTGTAAATTTATCATTTTGATTTTCTTTTAATAGCTTTTCTAATTCTTCTGGAGTATATTTTCTAAATGATTCATTTATGTTATGAAAACGAGATTTAAATTTAGAAACAGAATTATTAGTTTTTTCGTTCTTAGGAACAAAATTCTTATCATCATTATAAATTTTTTCTAATAGTGAAAAATATTCGCCTTGCTGTTCTTTAAATATTTCAATAGCTTTTAATAATCTATCTTTATCCCATGAGGATGCTTTTTTCTCTTTTGTAGGAGTATTTACTTTTAAGTGTGTATTATTTTCTATTAAATTTATATTTTCATGTTTTTCACTACTGCTAAAATCTTTTGATTTTTGCTTACTACCTGTAGTAGAAGAATAAGTATTAATAGTAGAAGGATATATCGTACATTTTTGTACTACGGTGTCCGTAGTACATTTTTGTACCACGGTGTCCGTAGTACATTTTTGTACCGCGGTTATATCATCACTAATAAGTAACTTAAAAACAACAGGATTTATATGTACATATATTTCACTTTTAACTCTTCCTTTATCATCTCTATTTACGGATTTATTTCTTAATAAAACCTTAGATAAATTACCACTTAATATCCTTTTGATTTTTTGTTTACATGCTTTTGTATATTTTTTATCTAAATCCATTTTTTCTTTAGCACTTAAACTATCATAATTTTCAACTGTATATTGAGGATTAGCCGAAAATAATATTGGTAATTCTTGTATTAAGTAGCTATAGCTAATCCAATATCCCATATCATTAGCATGTTTTATATATTTCTTTTTCATATCAGATGTGTTTTTAAAATCAACAAACCATCTTAATAAAACTAGATCTTCACTATTTAAACCTAGTGCAATTGCATTTCTTTGATTAAAACCTTCGATTGTGTATTTCATCTATATTTCCCCCTTACAATTAAAAAAACCTTGATACTTTTAATATCAAGGTTTAGAGGACGAATTTTTCATAAAATTTATTGAAATATATCATTAAATATGATAATATTATTACATAAATTATATATGAGAAAACTAGTCTACTTCAAAACTACTTGATACCCGTCATGTATCTTGTTAGTGGCTAAGCTAAGTTCGCCAAAACTTACTTAACCAGTAGGCTTTTTCTATGTTTATTTTTAATTTAATAATTTGTTTAATTTTAATCTAATAATAAATCTTTACACAAAAATTGTCAATTCTTATTTTTTTATAGTGTTCTAAAAACTCCCTTAACAATTCCTATTATCTTAACACTTTTTTCGTTTAAAATAATAGGGTCCATAAATTCATTTTCAGGTTGCAATCTCACCATATTTCCTTCTTTGAAAAATCTCTTTACAGTTGCATGTTCACCATTTATTAATGCTACAACTATCTGAGAGTTATCAGCATAACTACTTCTATCAACAATCACATAGTCTTTATTAAGTATACCTGCGTTTATCATGCTTTCGCCTTTAACTTTTAATATAAAGTTATCGTTACCTTTGACTAGACTTGCAGGCAATGGAATATACTCTTCTATGTTCTGTTGTGCTAGTATTGGTTCACCAGCTGTAATTTGTCCGATTACAGGTATAGAAATAATTTCTTGGTTAATTCCATCAATAGTATCTAATAATACTTCAATTGCTCTTGGTTTTGTAGCGTCTCTTCGAATATATCCTAATTCTTCAAGTGTTTTTAAGTGTGAGTGAACTGTAGCAGTAGATTTCAAGCCTACATAGTTGCACATTTCTCTTACTGAAGGTGGATAGCCTTTTTTTGATTGTTGCTCTTTTATATATTCTAAAATCAATTTTTGTTTATTTGTTAAGTCTGAATACATTTTAATTCCCCTTTTTTATAAATTTATTTGAAAAGAACAAACATTCTTGATATAATCTAATTACAGAATTTAAGTTCGATAAATATGAACTATAAAGCGAACTTATATTTGTTACTCTATATAAATAATAACATATAGATAGGAAAATAGAAAGTTATTTTTAAAAACAATAGAACACATGTTTAAATGAGGAGTGTAGAAATACTATGAACCAATGAAAAAGATTAGAGAGCATAAATTTGGGATATTTTTATATTTGGAGGAGTTATGAAACAAAAGCATAATGTGAGTAAAGAATTATTAGAAGTAATATTTTTATTTGAGAATCTAAAAAAAGATAACATAGAACTTTATAACAATATAAAAATTTTTTTAGAAGTTAACAATATAATAAAAAAAACAGAGATTAAAAAGAATTAATCTCTGTCTTTTTCTTCTAAAGATGCTTGTATGAATTTTTTTACAGTTCTTTTCATATTTTCATCTAAAGATAAATATAACTTTGTTATTTCCTTAATATCCTCATCTAATTGGATATCATCTAAAGGATCTATAAACATTTCACCATCACCAGATATAAGCCATTGTTTATTAACATTATACTCTCTTGATATATCATTAATAAGCCTTTCAGTAAGTGTTTTTCTACCACCTTCTAGACTAGCTACATGACTTCTTGAAATACCTAATTTTTTAGAAAATTCATCTTGAGAAAGACCTTTCTTTAATCGAATCTCTTTTAATCTAGTATTCATAATATCACCTCAAGAAACATTATATAACAAAAAGTGTGTCTTGGCAACGGTAAAAAACAAAAATAGTTTCTAAAAAACAAAAATAGTGTTGACTTTTGTGTCAAAGAAACGTAAAATATGATTAAAGATGTTTCAAAGACACAAAAGGAGGTGGTATTATGTCAGAAAAACTTAATATCGTTATTGACCAAGAGACTGAAGAATTTTTAACAATGATAACTCAATTAAAGCAAAACAATAAAGAAAGATATATGGAAGCAAAAGGTTTAATCAAAGGAATACTTTTAACAGAAGAACAAAAAAGTGAAACTAACTAAAAAACATATTAGCTATAGATGTATATTAAACATAAAACTAAATATAAGAGTGTGATTTTTAATACAAATTATACTCTTAACAAAAATATCTATTCTTTTAAAAAGTCAAATAATGTGGCTTTTAAAGGGCTTGTAATAGATATTAACAAGTCAACGAAAAATATATAACAGGAGGTTAAGAATATGAAAAAGCTTGAAGAAAATAATAAAGTCAGAGAGATTACAGAAGAGTTTTGCATAAATGCTGATATAGCAGTGAAAGAGATTATTAATTCATTAAAAGAAAATAGTGAAACATATGGAGAATTAATAGAAAAAATAGAAATATTAAAAAAGAGTGCTATTTGGGATGAAAAAATCACAGGAAAATATATAAAAGTTAGTTTATTTGACAAATGTATTGAAGCAATAAAGAAAGAAATGAATGATTTAAAAATAATCATTCATCCATAAACATTTTATATATTTTGAATCTTTATCACAGAATCAGATCTGTAAACAGTTGATGTATCTTCAAATAGATAAAAGAAAGAACTATTTACAAGAAATTCACATAATCCAGGAATTAATCCATCATGAATATGATACCAGATTTCAAAAGATTTATCTAAGGATACTTCAAAATGATTGTCTTTTGTATAAGAAACTACAGGAATTAGACGTTGACCTTCTTTAACTATTAAATTTGAACCGTCGGAAAATGTTAATAAAGCCTTATTCATTAATTAATCACCACCTTTATATATTTGGAAAATATTCCATACAACGATTATATCAGAAGGGGTAATAATATGGAAATAAGTGACAAAATAAATCAAATTTTAAAAGAAAGAAACATAAGTGCAAATAAGCTAGCTAAAGAAGCAGATATACCAGTAAGTAACATATATAAAATCATACAAGATAAGAACTTAAATCCAGGAGTTTATACAGTAAAAGCTATAGCTGATTATCTTGGAATTACAATAGACGAATTAATTGAAAATAAGGCTAAATAACAAGTCAACGAAAAGATAAATGGTGATAGTAATATGACAAGAAAGAAAGAGAAATACATAGAAAGTGATTATGAAAGATTGCATGATTTAAAACTTAATCATGATGATGAATATATAAATCACAATCTAGAAATAAGAAATAAATGTAATTATGTAACAAAAACAGTTACAGCTGGACCAATAAGAGAAGTAGAAATATATCCAGTTTATAAAAAAAATGAAATACCTGATGAATGGAAACCTAAAAAGAGTAAAGAAGCTCAAAGGAATTTGAATGATAAAAATGCTAGAAAAAATTTAATAAGATTAATTAATACAAATTTCAAAACTGGAGATTATTTAATAACTCTTAATTATTCAGATTATAATTTACCTTCGGATCATGAGCAAGCAAAAAAGAATATGCAAAATTTTATTAGAAGATTAAATTATCATCTGAAAAAAAGAAATTTAGAAAAAGCAAAATATATCTACATAACAGAGCATTCAGTAACAAATAAGATTAGATGTCATCATCATTTGATTATTAGTACAGAGTTACCCATTGATGAAGTAGAAGCTTTATGGAAGCTTGGAAGAAGAAATAATATGAAAAAGCTGAATTGTGATGAATTAGGTTTAACAGGTATAGGAACTTATTTAACAAAAGACCCAAAAGGAAAGAAACGTTGGTGTTCTAGTAATAATCTGAAAAAACCTAAGATTACTAAAAGTAATACTAAGTTTTCTAAAAAGAGAGTACATACAATGACAAGATTCCAGCATCTTATCAAGCAAGATATGGAGAAAAATAATCCTGGATATGTGTTAGTAGATTATGAAATATTGATTAATAAATTTAACGGAAGGCCTTATATATATACAAGAATGAGAAGGCTTTGAGGGGGAAATAAGATGATTGTAAGTAAACATGTAACTCATGTACTTGATAAGAACACAAAAATTATTTTGAATGATTTTGAAGGTAAAAATAATTTAAGTATAGAGAAATTTATACAAAAACAAGTAAAAAAGGTCCTAAAGCATGATCTACTTAGAAAAGCGAAGTTTCTTGACTATGAAAATAATATAATTAGAAATTGTTGCGATATTATAATCGAAGATAAAGATAGTTTCTTAAGTAGCTCAAAGGAAATAGCAAGTTATTACTATGAACTGATGACAGAAAATGGAGAACTTGAATCGTGTGATTTATTAGTGGCTTCTATGCTTATAAGAGATAAAAGCTATGTAGCTATTTTGAAGCTTGACTATAAGAAAATGCATAATCATAAGATTGACTTTGAAGATGAAAAATTTAATATTCAAATTATTGAAAATGAGATAGCTATTCAAGGTACATCAATAAAACAAGCAGCAATAGTAGAGATTAATTCTTTAGAAACATATGATTTATTTGTCTTAGATATAGAAGCTGAGAAGATGGAAGATGATAACTCAGTGTTTGTTAAAAAGTTTCTTAATGCTGAAAAAATAGAAGATGAAGCATATAAAACAAAAAAGTTTATAAGAGCAACTAATATTTGGATAAACAACGGTATTCCAGATTGTTTAGAAGCTGAAAAAATAAGAAAAGTTAGAAACGATATGCTAAGAGAACGAAACGTAATGGATTTAGAAGAGTTTTCAAAAAATGCATTAAATTATGAGCAAAAAAAATTATTTAAAAGATTTTGTGAAATGTATGAACTTGAAAACTTTACTATAGATAAGACTGTAGTAGAAAATAAATTGAAAAAAAGAAAAATAGGAACTTTTTCAGGTTTTGAAATATCAGGGCGATTAGAAGATTTTTCAGACAGTATGAAGTTTAAAATTGAAAGAAACACAGACGGATCATATGACCTAATAATAAAAAATGTTGACTTCTACGATAAATAGAAAGTATAGAGAGGTAAGTATGAATAAATTTCAAAAGGTAGCTGTTCAAATAGCTAAAGATGATATTAAAAAAAGGAGTTCTTTTAGATTTAGAGAGATTAGGAATGCATGTTATGCAGAGTTTAAAGCTAATAAAGTGCCAATTAAAAAAGCACTTGGTTTTAAAAATTGGAAAAAAACATTAGATATTTAGAATAAATCAAGGGTGGAGCTTATGATAGAGGAATTTAAAAATTTATTAAATAATCTTTGTGAAGAATTTGGAACTAATAACGAAGTTGTATTAAAAGTAAGTCAACATGTAGATGAATTAATAGTTTTAGAACAAAGAAAAAGATTAAGTGAGATAAAAGGTAATTAGGTGATGTTATGAATATATTAGAATCTGCAGATAGAGTAAAAAAAATAGCAATTCGTATTGCTGAACAAAAAGGAATTACAGTTCAAGAAGCTTATAAAGAAGCTATAGAAGAGTGGAAGGAAATTGAAAGAAATGGGGAGGAATAAAATATGTTATTAGTAAAAATTAAATCACATAAAACCAAGAAAGAATATAGATACAAGACTAAGAGAAATTTGCATCAAGAATTAAAACACTTGAAATTTAGAGGTGCAGAGATATTAAATTTAAATTTCTATGGTAAAAGTCAAAGCTGGGGAAAATGTGAAAAATTAATAGTTATTACGAAATAAAGGAGATTATGAAAGTATGAAACAAGGCAAGAAATTAAATAGAAAGATGAAAGCATTTCTAGAAGATAAAGGACTTAATCCAAGTAACTACCTAGTAGAGAGAAAGACTTCTAAAGAAGTTGGTTTCATAAACAAAGAAACTAAACAAGTTATATATTTTGAATGCGATTGGGGGAAGGTTTAATGTTTTTAGGTTTGTTTACTAAAAAAGAATTAATGAGAGAAGTTAACAGAGAAAAAGTAAAGTCATACAAAAATGGCTATAGTGATGCAGAGCAAACAATAAATTATTTATACGAAGAAATAGATTTTAAGGATGAACAGATCCATGCACTTGAAAAAGAAAATAGAAGTATTAAAAGAAAAATAAGAAAAGAAAGACATGAAGAAATTAGAAGAATAAGAGCTATAGCTAAAAGAACTAAAAAGTTAAGAGTTAAGAAAAAATGTGAAGCTAGATTAGATAAAATCGCACTAAATAAGTAAGGTGGTAAAAATGATAAAAAATAAAATATGTACTAAGTTTGAATTAGATGAAAATACAGGAAAATGTAAATACTACGGTGGAAGTTTAAAGCATATAGCAGCTTGTTATGGTGATTGTAAAAAGAGAAGAAAAAGAAAAACTGAAAAGGATAAATTAAAAATTGAACTAGAAAAGTGTTACATAGGAGCAATTGTTGTGTAATGAAATTATAAAAAAAACAAAATGAAAGGATTTAAATAAATAATGAACCATGTAGTTTTAGTTGGAAGATTAACAAAAGACCCAGATTTAAGATATATACCAGGAGAAGGAACACCAGTTGTTAATTTCACATTAGCCATAAATAGAGGATATAAAAAAGAAGGTAAAAGTGAAGCAGATTTCATATATATAGAAGCTTGGAACAAACAAGCAGAGAATATAGCTCAATATTGTATGAAAGGAAGTTTAATAGGTGTTCAAGGTAGTATAAGAGTTGAAACATATATGCATCAGGAACAGAAAAGAAGTATTACAAAAGTAAGAGCGAATCAGATTGAGTTTTTAAGCTCAAATAATAACAATAACTCAGAAGGAACTCCTACATTTACACCTAGTTTTGAAGCACCACAAGGATTAGATCCTAATGGATTCCAAGCTATAGATGATGATGAAATACCATTTTAGATATGAAATATAATTTTTATTTAAGGAGCAAACAAATGAAAACAAAGATAAAAACAGTATATTGCAAGGCTGATAGTAGAGAATTCTTCGATGATAAAGTAAATGAATTATTAGAATGTGGTTGGAAATTAGGTAGAATCGAACTAAAGCCAAGTAGTTGTGAAAATAAAAGCTCAATGCTATTTGCATTACTATTTAAACAACAATAAATAAGTAAATTAAATAAAATAATTCATTTATATGATAGGGGGAAGGATTATGGCAAGAAAAAAATATGCTAAAGCAAAAAGTATATTTGAAACAAAAATGGAGCTTGATGGAACAACAGCACAAAATAATCCAGTTAAAAATATAAAAATGAGTAAAAAGAAATTTAAAGAATACATAGATGGTTTAGGCACAAGAGAAGTTAAGTTTATACATAAAGAAGAGTAACAAATATGATAATGAAATTAATAATCATAATAGTATTTAATATAGGGTTTTTATTAGGTACATGGTGGAACTCAGAGAGCAGGAAACGAGATGATAAATAGAACAGAAAAAGCTGTAAATTTAATAATTAATTATGTAAATAACATCAGAATGAAAAATACTGTAAGAAGTAATATAAATGAAGTTGAGTTTGAATTTAGAGATAAAGAGGACTGTTATAAAACAGATGAATTCAAACAATTATTAGATGATTATTGTAAAAAGAACAATATTACTTATGAAATGCATGAACCAATTAAAGGGATAGCACATTTTAAGATGAAACTTAGTTAGCTGTAGGTGAGTATATGAAACATGAAGTTATATGTAAAACAGAGCAGGAAGAACTAGTTTATCAGAATTGGTTAAGGCTAGGAGAATGTATTGTAACACCTACACTAAGACATATGAATCATTATTTAAGTTCATTTTACGATAAAAAAGAAGAAAAGAAGAATTATGAAAAGATAGATTATATTAGAGAGTTAGGAACTATGACAAATGCAGAACATGAGATGTGGCTTTATGATTATAAAAAGAAAATTAATAGAAGCAGATCATGTGGTCCTAAAACAAAAGTTATTAATAAATATGCAGGGACTAAGAAAGTATATAAGACTTTAAGAGAAGCTTGTGAAGATTATGATATAAGATATGAAAATCTAGTGGAAGTATTTAAGACTGAAAAAACTAAAAAAGTAAAATACAAAGGCTTAATATTTGAGAAATTAAAATAATTCATTTGATAGTATAAGGTTAATGCAGTATAAGATTAACTTTGTATTATCAAATGAGTATCAAATGAAAAGAGGGGGTAAAATGAGAAATTTAATAAAAACAAAAACAGAAGGTAATGTCGTTTACATAGAAAAGAAACAAAAAGATACTATGGATTTGAGATGCAGTATGTGTGGAGAAGTAAAAAATGAGATGCAACTGACAGTAGAAGATGGACTATATAAATGTGAATGTGGAAGTAGCAGTTTTATTCCGCAGATAGATTTAGAAGAAATACTATAAAAGGAATTTAGACATTATGAGGATGAATAAAGAGACACAAGAGCAAATAGCAATAATGGATTGGTGCAGGTGGCAAGAAAATCACTATAAAGAACTAAAAATGATTTTTCATATAGTAAATGAAGGAAAAAGAAGCTCTAGAGTTGGAGTAGAGTTGCAAAAGATGGGCATGAAAAGAGGTATTCCTGATATTTGCTTGCCAGTGCCGAATGAGCAGTTTCATGGCTTATATATAGAACTTAAAGCAGATAGGACTAAAAGGATAAGTAAAGAACAAAAGGAATGGCTAGAAAAGCTAAATAGTTATGGATATAAAGCAATTAGAGCAAATGGAGCAGATGAAGCTATAGGAATAATAAAGGAATATTTAAATATCAAGGAGCGATGGTAATGGAAACAAGGGAAGATAATATCGTAAGAACTTTAAATCCTAAAAAGCCTATAAAACCCACATATAAATTAACACCATTTGGAATTAACTTGAGATATATAAGAATTAGTAGAAAAGAACTTATATATGATATGAGTTTAAAATTAGGGATAAAACCTTCTGATATAACAAGAATTGAATTAGGTGAATGTAAAGTATCAAGAAAGATATTAAAAAAAATTATTAAAGAGTATAACTTACAAAACGATGAAAAGCAATGTATTATAAAAGCTTATATACAATCAATTAAAAAATAAGATACAAATTATCATGGGGGAAATTAGTAATATGAAAAAGTATTTAAATAGTAAAGAAATGAATGATTTATTATTTATTTATCATTTAGCAGCAATAGATCAGGAAGTAATTAATCAATGGATTCCTAGAGGCAATATGACTAGTGATGAAGCTAAATGGATAAGAACAGCAATTACATATAATAAAAAAGCATTAAGTAGTATTTTAGCAAGGTTAGAACCAAAAGAAAGTTCTAAGTTTATGAAAAGAACTGTAAGATCACAAAATGAAGCAATAAGAATAGTTGATAAATGGATGCATGATAGAGTATTTGGAATTTATGAAACAGAGTTTGAAGTAGTAAAAATAGAAAGATCAAGTTTTGAAAAGTTATGCATGGCTTGTATTCAATCTCATTGTGAAGATTGTAATGAAAGCTTTGCTAACTGTGATATATATGAAATATTAGATGACAATATGATGAATAGAGCGGAAATTAAACATAATTGTCCATTTTCATATCACAGTGAAAAAACTATAGCTGAAATAAAAGCAAGAAGAGCTGAAGAAGAAGCTAAAAGAAATGGTAAGAAGAAGATCAGTAAGAGGAAACAAAAGAAAATAGCTAACAGATTTGATGAAGAATAATGGAGGGATATTATGAAAGTAAATAAAACAGTAATGATAACTTTAAGTGCAATAGTAATGACTATAATTCTTTGTGTATTCGCTACACAAGGAGTTCAGAATAAAGCAATAGGATTAGAAGAACAAATATTAACTGCATTATCAGATGTAGAAGTTCAAGAAAAAAGAAGAGTAGATTTAATTTATAACTTAGTTGATACAGTTAAGGAATATGATAAACATGAAGCAGAAACATTAAAGGATATAATGGAAGCTAGAGGTAGTAAAGATGGAGATATATCAGATGTAACTGCTGTTTTAAGTGCTGTAACAGAAGCTTATCCAGATTTAAAATCTAATGAAAACTATAAGCAACTTATGACGGAGCTAACTGTTACTGAAAATATGATGGTAGATTACAGAACTAATTATAATAAGCAAATAAAAGAGTATAACAGATATGTTAGAAAATTTCCAAATAGAATGATACTAAATTTATTAGGATATGAAATAGTACCTTATACTTACTTAGAATATAATGCCCCTTCTACATCACCACAGGATTTATTCAATGAATAATATTGAGATTACAAAAAGAGAAATAATAGCTGCTGTATCAATACTGGCTATTATGCTAATTGTTGGAATTTTGATTAGTGGTAAGGTTAATGAATATCATCAAGATCAAAATGTTAAATACAATAAAGCATTTAAAATAAGTAAAAATAAAGACTTATTTGTTTATGCTATGAAAACTAATGTAGGAAATTCATTTGTAGAAGGGACAATAAAGGCAGTTGAACCAGTTACTCATAAAGATATTAAAGGAAAATACTTAGAACTTGAAAGAGTAAAGGAAAAATACACTATGCACACGAGAACTGTGACTACAACAGTGAATGGAAAAAAACACACAAGAATAGAAACTTATTGGACATGGGATAGAGTAGATAGTGACACTTACCGAGCTAAAGAAGTTGCATTCTTAGGTAAAACTTTTGAAAGTTCCAAATTTAATCTACCAGAAACTTCTTATATAGATACAATAGGTGGTGGTTATCACATAAGATACAAATATTATGGTTTAGAGCAAGAATTTAATGCAACTATATTTGGAAGTTTAAAAAATAATACTATAGAAGGTAAAAATATAGCTGTATATAAAAATGAAACAATAACAGAAATTTTAGAAGAATTAACTAGTAATACACTAATAATCATATTTTGGATTATATGGATCATTGCTACAGGAATAGTTATATATGCATTTATAGCATTAGACAATGATTGGTTAAATAAAAATAGATAAGGAGACTTAATTATGGGATTAAGAATAGAAAATTTAAAAGTTTGTTTTAAAAATGCAAAAATAAACAATTTTAAGTATATAGGAATTAAAGTATGGATGGCTGACTTTGAAAAGTGTGAAGTTATAATAAATCCTATTGAAAACTTTGATAAAAAATTAGAATATTATCAAGTTGCATATAATGATGATTTAACCTTGAAAAGTGCTCAAGATAAAGTAAAAATAGTTGGTTTTACATATGGAAATAGCTATCAAGATATAGAAGATGATCTTGAATCGTTGAAAATTATATTTTAAGGTGAAAATGGAGGGAATGAGCAAAATGAGCAATATGTCATTAAAAACTAAATATTTTGTAGATGATAAAGAAATTAGTAAAGACTATTTTCAAATGCTTAGTTTTTTAAAGGATAAATGTAAAGCTAAGGATGGATGTAAACAAAAGGATAGACATGAAGATTGTGAGTTTATACAAATGTGTTCGGGAATAAATGGAGTTCCAGCAATGATGAAATTAAGAATAAAAGCAGATATTAAAAATAGAGGATTTGAAGTTGTAAAATCTCAATATAGAAAACATCCTAACATAGATATAAAAAAACCTAAAAGAGGAACAAAAAATAGTGCAGGATATGATATTTGTACTCCTATAAAGATAATAATACCTGCAGGTGGAATAAGTGAAGCAGTACAAACGGATATTAAAGCTTATATGTTAGAGGATGAAGTTTTAGAAATATATCCAAGAAGCTCATTAGGATTTAAAAAAGGATTAATGCTTATAAATACAGTAGGAATAATTGACAGTGACTATTATAGTAATTCAGATAATGATGGAAATATAGGATTTAAATTAAAGAATCTAACTGATAAAGAAGTTGTAATTGAAGCTGGAGAAAAGATTATGCAAGGTGTATTTAAGAAGTATTTAAAAATAGATAACGATAATGTTAATGAAATAAGAAATGGTGGAATAGGATCAACTGATAAATAGCATAAAATTGGGTGGTATATATGACAGATATAGAAAAAGTAGAAGAATTATTAAATGAGTATAAAATATTAAAACTAGAAATAGAAGCTATAGATATAAATATAAAATGCATTGGCCAAAAAGGAATGAATTATACTGGCATGCCAAGTTCTAAAAATATAACTGATGGAGTACATAACAATTATAGTGAACTTGAAAAACTTAAAAATGATAAATTTGATAAAGAAATAAAAATAGAGCAAATAGATAATATGTTAAAAAGATTAACTGAAGAAGAATATAAAATTATAAAACTAATATA
>NZ_JANKBY010000559.1:0-1344 GCF_024621905.1 Terrisporobacter muris | reverse complement strand
GAATGGACATTATTTTACTAAGTCAGTTGCTTGCAATCTATGCTAGTAATTTAGCTAAAAAATATGTAAAGACTATAAATGGAGAAGAGGTAAATAGATCTGTTAACTTTATTAATAACAAGACTCTTACAATTATAGTATTGGTAGTATTTTTAGGGTTTTCATTTAATTATTTTAGTAAAATAAATATAAGTGAAAATGAAATCAGTACACCTAGCTATATGTGGAAAGTTGATAATGAAAAAGAACCTAAAGTTGTTGAAATTAAAGTAAAAGATAATCTTTATCAAAGGGCAGACTATAGCAAGGGAAATAGTAAATACTTAGAGAAATACTCAAAAGATGCAAAGATAATAACTATATTAAATGTTGTTAAAGGGTATTCAATGATGTCTACAATATTTATGTTTATTCTTTGTTTTACACAAATTAATTTTAAAGATAGGAAAATAACATCAAAAATAGTAGATGTATTTTTAATTGCGGCTATATTATTCGCAATGGTTGCACTTAGTGATACAATCCATTTAGAAACCAACTTAACTAATTATTATGTGACATATATAGAATGGAAGTAGGCTCACTAAATAGCATATAATTAAAATGTATTATATTTTAATTATATGCTATTCTTAATTATAAGGAAGTTTCTATTTAATATAAGTCACAGCGTGGGGCTATGTAATTTTGAGCCACAGTGTGGGCGAGATGAAATTTTAATTATAGAAATAATAAATACACTTTAAAAAGGGGAAATATAATATGAAGTTGAGATTTGTAACAGTAAAGGATTGCCAATCGTTGCTAAAAATTTATTCACAGTACATAGACACACCGATCACATTTGAAACTACTCTTCCAAATGAAATTGAATTTGCAAGTCGTATAAAAAATATTACTAGTTTTTACCCATATATTGTTTGTGAAGATAAAGGAAAAATAATAGGCTATGCTTATGCACATAGATATAAGGAACGTGATGCTTATCAATGGAATGCTGAACTGTCAATTTATATTGACAAAGAATTTACCATGAGTGGATTAGGTAAAAAAATGTATGGCGTTCTCTTAGAAATGTTAAAACTACAAGGAATAAAGACAGTTTATGGTTGTGTTACTTTGCCAAATATAAAAAGTGAAAACCTTCATAAATCATTGGGGTTCAATGAGGTGGGCATATATAAGAATACAGGATATAAATGTGGAAAGTGGCACGATGTAGCATGGTTTGAGAAAGCAATAGCCTCCTATGATATAGAACCAAAACCTATAATATCTATAAATGAAATAAGCAAGGGACAACTAGATCTTATTATGCAAAAGTTTATTTAATTAAATTTAAAT
>NZ_JANKBY010000558.1:0-1349 GCF_024621905.1 Terrisporobacter muris | reverse complement strand
TAATACATTTAAATAATAACAATACTAATTCAACATTAAAACTATAGAATGAATCTAATTATTTAATTCGTAATATATTAAAATTGTTTATCTAATTTATAGAACGAAGAGTAGAAATTAATTAGTTTTTACTCTCAGTTAAAAATATTCTTTAAATAACTCTTTAGCAATATTCATATTGTATCCATCCTCGCCACGCCAATCTTCAATTATATCCAAAATCAGTGTCCCTACCCCTAGTTGGTCTTTCTTTTTTAGATTCGACAATACCTATAGCCTCAAAAATTTCTATTAACACATCTCGTTCACCTTTTGAAGATGGTAAAACTTCCTTTAAATATTTTTCAAGCTGTCTAGGTCCATCATTTTCTTTACAATTACCTATGCAATTAAATATGTTATTAAGAATTTTGATATCTTCATCATTTGGTTTTGTTATCACTATATTTCTAAACTGTTCTAAATCAAAAAGTATATATTCTACTTTATTTAATCTAAGCCCACCCCACTTTATTTTTTCAAAATTCATTATATTTCTATTTAATTCTATATTAAAAGCACTACTTAAACCTAAATTTTCTCATATTTGGCAATAAAAATTATCTGTTTTAATGGACATTTTGGCAATATTAAATCTGCTATAATTATTGTGATATTAATAAGGGATATGGGGGATGAAAATGGAGATTAGAAAGATACAAATAGAAGATGCTTATAATTATTTAGATATGCTTTTAAATTTAGATAATGAAACTAAATTTATGATGTTTGAGCCTGGTGAACGTTCTACTGATATTAATATAGCAAAAAATATAATTGAAAAAAGCGTGAATGGTGATAATTTAGTTTTAGTAGCTACAGATGAAGAAAATATAATTGGTTTTCTCTCTGTTCAAAAAGGTGTACCTAAAAGAATAAAACATACAGGATACGTTGTTGTTGGAATACGTGAGAAATATAGAGGTATGGGAATTGGAAGTAAGTTATTTTCTGAATTAGATATTTGGGCTATAGAAAATAAGATTACAAGACTTGAGCTTAGTGTAATTTGTTCTAATACTATAGCAAAACATCTTTATGAAAAAAATGGATTTGAAGTAGAAGGTATTAAGAGAAATGCAATGATTATAGATGATAAATATGTAGATGAATTTTATATGGCAAAAATATACGATATTTAAATTTATGATGTTCACAAAAACATATATCAATGTGTTCAATTCAATATAGATAAATACTATTATTCTGAATACTGTTATCTCCATAAGGTATTGTTCAAGAAACAAAAATGATATTTTATTAAACAAAATAGTATCTTTTCAATTTTAATATAATGCGAATTAAAAATA
>NZ_JANKBY010000557.1:0-1349 GCF_024621905.1 Terrisporobacter muris | reverse complement strand
TAATATTTTACATATATCTATTGTCCAAAATAAATAAATAGCCGTCAAACTTTAAATGTAAGACAGCTATTAAAAAGATTATATTAAGTTGTTTTATCTCATAATAGTATAAGCCATATATGCTATATAAATAGCAATTAATATTAAACCTTGCTTTTTAACAAGAGAATTATCTTTTTTCATAAATATGTATAAAAGAACAGTTATTGCAACCATAAATATTATATCCGTTAAAGCTAACATACTTATTGCAATTGGTTTGATCGTTGTAGCTAACCCTAAAACTAATAAAATATTAAATATATTTGAGCCAATAACATTTCCTATAGCTATTTCAGTTTCACCCTTTTTGATAGCTACTACAGAAGTAACAAATTCAGGTAAAGATGTACCAACGGCAACTATAGTTAAACCAACTAAGTTAGCGCTCATACCAAAAGCTGTTGCAATATCGGTAGCAGAATTTACAACCATATCTCCACCTAATACTATACCTAAGATACCTAATATGCTTAATAATATAGTTTTTGACATAGACACTTCTTCAGAAACTTCTATTTCCATAGCTACTTCCGATTGAGCCATAGAATTTGAAGAAGCATTTTTGGCACCTTTTACAGTGTTTATTAAGAAGTAAGCAAATACAACTAATAATACTAGACCTTCTATTCTATTTACTCTTAAATCAAGACTAAATAGCAATAATAATCCACTAACAAATAATAAGAAAGGTGTATCTTTTTTTATAGTATCTTTTTGAACAGGAAGTTTTGCCAATATAGCAGAAACACCAAGAACTATAAGTATGTTAAAGAAGTTTGAACCAACTACATTAGCCACACTCATATCATTTTGACCAGCTAAAGATGATGTTATGCTTACTGCTGCCTCTGGTGCACTTGTACCCATTGCGACTATTGTAAGACCTATAACCATTGCAGGTACATTAAATTTTCTAGCTATAGATGCTGCACCTTCCACAAATAAATCGGCACCTTTTATAAGGAAAAAGAAACCTATAATTAATAGTAAAAATGACATATATATTCCTCCGAATCTAATTAAAATAATTTTGTCGATATAATAGGATACCATAAAAACTATATATTTACAAAAATTTATAATAATTATATTTATTTTGGGAAGGAAGATAAAATTTCAAATAAAAAGAAATTATTGAGATAAAAAATTCTCTTCGCTTGAGTTACGTGTCAGCGAAACACTTCATGTTACAAATTAGGTGACCTCGCTACAGTTTCAGACAACCCAGTTACTCAAAAAAAACTGCCTATAAAAATAGACAGTTTTTTTATGTAATTTCTTCGCTTAAGGATTTCATAATTAATGAA
>NZ_JANKBY010000556.1:0-1352 GCF_024621905.1 Terrisporobacter muris | reverse complement strand
AAATTTAATCAAATTAAGATAATATATTAATAAATGGATAATTATGACAAACTATATAATAGAAAAGAATAAAATTGTAGGGGGAAAAATGATCAATAAGAAGAATAAATATGCATTAGCAGCATTATCAGCTACGTCTGTAATTTATGCTATAGGGGCAGGTAATGTACATGCAGACTCAAAGACTGGAGAAGTGACAGCTTATTCACTTAACATTAGAAGTGGACCATCAACATCATATAATGCTATAGGTGGACTTAAAAAAGGAGATAAGGTTGATATTTTATCATCTAAGGATGGTTGGTATAAAATTAAATATGGTAGTAAAACTGGATGGGTAAGTGGAGACTATATTTCAACTAAAAGTTTATCAACAACTGATTCATCCTCTACTGGCAAAAAACTTGTGGCAACAGCGGGATTAAATGTAAGATCAGGAGGTTCTACAAACTATAAAATAATAGGATATATTAAGAAAAATCATAGTGTAGAAATGATTGGAGTCGCAAGTTCTGGATGGTATAAGGTTAAACTGAGTGATGGAACTATAGGATATTCTAGCAATAAATATTTAAAAGAAAGTAATAGTAATTCGGGAAATACATCTAATGATAACTCGAATAATAACTCTAATAATACAAATAATGGTGCTACAGTTATAGAAACTTTGATTGCTACTGCAAATTTAAATGTAAGAAGTGGACCATCAACATCAAATAGCATAGTAGGATTAGTTTATAAAGGAAATAATGTGAGTATAGTTGAGCGTACAAATAATAATTGGTATAAGGTTAAGTTATCAAATGGGAAAATTGGTTACTGCTCTGCTGCTTATTTAAAATCAAAAAGTGAGTTAGACTCAGTAACAAATAAACCTGAAAGTTCTGATGATATATCTTCAAGCATGCAGGTGAAATCATATGCTTATTATACTGGAACTATAACTGCTACGGGGACAAAACCTATATTTGGTAGAACAATAGCAGTAGATCCAACAGTTATACCTTATGGAAGTAGAGTATACATACCTGAATTTGATAAAACCTTTATTGCAGAAGATTGTGGTGGAGGAATTAAAGGAAATAAAATAGATATTTATATGAATACAGAACAAGAATGTTTAAATTGGGGAGTTCGAAATATAACAATTTATATTCTTAAATAAAAAGCTAAGTTAATCTTAGCTTTTTTTATTGTAAGGAAATCATATGTTACTTATTCTATGGATAACATATGATTTGCAACTTTGTTAATTGAGCAACGGGCGAAGCAGTTGGCAATATGAAGTGGAGCGCCCACGCAGTGGCTTAAGCGAAGCGAATTTTTTATTTGTAAAAAATAATATTTTCATT
>NZ_JANKBY010000555.1:0-1371 GCF_024621905.1 Terrisporobacter muris | reverse complement strand
ATTATATTATTTATTTAGATAGCTTATTAAATGTTAAATAAAAAATTAGCTTAAGTAATTTAACCCACACTAGCACGAATTAATATCGTGCTACTTTTTTTGTATATAAAGACAAACATGTTAAAAATTTGTTATACTTAAATGGGAAACTAATTGAAAGGGTGAAAATTATGAGATGTAGCAATTTTTATTTTACTTCTAAAATAGACGAGAAAGAGATATATACATATAAATTTGAATGTGATGAAAATGTAGCTGTGAAAGGTGCAGTACAAATATCTCATGGTATGGCAGAACATGGCAAAAGATATGAAGATTTTGCTGAAATATTAACCGATAACGGGTACAATGTGTACGTTAATGACCATAGAGGTCATGGTAAAACTGCAAAAAAATTAGAAAATGCAGGTTATTTAGCAGATGAAAATGGATTTGATTGTTTAGTAGATGATATACATACATTAACAGAAATAATAAAAGAAGAAAATAAAGATGTACCTTTAATATTATTTGGTCATAGCATGGGATCTTTTGCTTCTCAAAATTACGCTATTAAATATGGAGATGAAATAGATGGACTTATACTTTCTGGTTCTAATGGAGATTTTGGGTCACTGCTTAATATGGCTAATTTAATAGTTAAATTCACTTGTAAGATTAAAGGAAGAAAATATGTTAGTAAATTTATAGATAGTTTATTCTTTGGTTCAAATAATAGAAACTTTAAACCATGCAGAACAGATTATGATTGGTTAAGCAGAGATGAAAAAGAAGTAGATAAATATATAAATGATGAAATGTGTGGATTTATGTGTACGTGTGGATTTTTTGAAGATTTTATAAAAGGACTCAAATTTATAGAAGATAGAGAAAATATAATCAAAATTAGAAAAGATTTGCCTATATTAATAGTTTCAGGAGATAAAGACCCTGTTGGTAATAATGGTAAGGGCTTGTTAAACCTAAAGATTAGGTATGAAAAATCAGGAATTGAAGACGTGAAATGTATACTATATAAAGATGGTAGACATGAAATATTAAATGAGATTAATAAAGAAGAAGTAAAAGAAGATATAATGAAGTGGATAGTTGAAAAGATAGAGAATAAAAAAGAAAGTTATTATTAATATAAATTAGGAGGAATATAGAAATGGCAGAAACAAAAATAACAGGATCTTCACAAAGAAATGCAAAGGATGTAGCAATAGAACTTACAGAATTGTATTATAGAGTGTCAAAGGAAGAGGCTAAATCAGCAGAAGAAGTTGGAGATACATACGTTAAAATTTACAATATAATTAAAGATGCAAGATAAATAAATTACAAAATATTAAAAAATTTATATCAGAAATTAAGATAGTTACTAAATGT
>NZ_JANKBY010000554.1:0-1399 GCF_024621905.1 Terrisporobacter muris | reverse complement strand
TGCCATAGCTAGGGCACTTGCTGCTAAACCAAGCATAATACTAGCAGATGAACCTACGGGAAACTTAGATAGCAAGACTACGGAAGAAGTTATGGATTTGATGAAAAAATCCATAAAAAAATATAATATAAGTACCTATTTTCATTATTACTTACAAAAACACAAGTCTCATTATTTGCTTTGTATGATTTATTTTCTTCTATATCTATTTTCCAACAAACTATATAATCAACGGTTTGTATAGGATGTTTATGTTTAAGAAAGTTACTTAATTTAAATTCTATTTCTACTAAAGAAGTTTCTCCTTTACTGTCTATACAAACCATATCTGTAGGTAATTTTGCTGAGTATGATGCAACTTTATCTATATATCTCTTTATAGAATATTGTGTATTTTCATTTGAAAGTATAGATACGAAAAGTAACGCTGTTTCAATTTCATTTCTAGGTATTTTTAAAATAGGTAGATTATCTATATCTAAATCTTCCGATCTATAAATCTTATTTATATTTTTTATTGTTCTTTCACATTTTCTCTGTGTTTCATACTCTTCTTCTTCATTTTTTATCATGTTAAAGTATTCTCTCTCTGCAATAGGCCTTATTTGATTATCGACTATATCTTTAATTTGATCTAAAATCCATTTTATTTTAAAATCATCAATATTTGATATATTATTTCTATCAGATGTTAACTTGAAATTCTGAGAATTAGCCATTATATGATAGTGTTCATATTCTTCTGTTCCAATTAAACTATCCATTTTAGTACATGGTATGAAATCTTTGCATAAATATAATCCAAATCTAGATTTATGAGTTTCATCATATTTCAATCTACATATTTTATTTCGTGCATTCACACCACTAACGGTTCCATAAACTTGTACTGAAATATATTCTCCATTTATATTAGTTTCTCTATTAAATGGACCGAAAGGCCTAGAATAATCGCTAGATCTTTTATATTTTAATTGTTCTAAGTTTACTATAGGATTTTCATTTGGCTCTTCAAATTGATGCATACCTGCTATTATTTCACACTTATGATTTATTTTATCATCAATAATAATTTGTGGAACTACATCTATATTATTAACCAAGTTTCTAATTTTAATATTATTTGCAAAGATATTACGGAAGCTTCCTCCTATAGTAAACCATTGTATATAATCTTTTATTGTTTCTATATTAAAAAGTTGTTCTGGATTATCAATTTTATAACCTTTTATTTGTATTTTAGTTCCTTTGTTGAATAATCCTTTATGTTCTTTTATTTCATACTGAGGTACTTTCCCCTGTTCTAAGATTTCCCATGAATTTTTCATATTAGCAGAATAAGAATTGCCTTCTTTATTGTTAGTTTCTATATATATATTATTACTCTTATAAAATATTT
>NZ_JANKBY010000553.1:0-1410 GCF_024621905.1 Terrisporobacter muris | reverse complement strand
TATTCTTTAAATAAAAATTAAAAGCTGACTTCTATTAATTTAAGAAGTCAGCTTTCAGTTTATACTAATTATTTAATTTTTATATTTAAGCAATAAGCATAAATATAAAGTGTGCTGATATACCTGCACAAAGTCCACCTATTGTATGTGAAAGAATTGCTTTTCCTGTTAAAGATCTTGCATTCAATGCATCCATCATACCAACATGTGTACTTAAATATCCACTCCAGCACATTCCCATTGCTGTAAATACTGCTATGTCATTTGGTGTTACTATTCCATCAGTTATAAATTTAGGAACTAAACTCATTGCTGCCCCAACTGCACCTAATGATGTAATAGGAAATGCAATCGCTTCTGGAGAAGTAAATCCAAATAAAGGTTCTAATATAAAGTTTAATTTTTCACCTATCATAGGAAGTAAACCTATACCTTCATAGGCAACACCTGTATAGATAGCTTTTCCTGTTTCTGGATCAGTCGATGGTCCAAATGTTAAAATCATAACTAATGTACATACAATTAATACTCCTGGAATTATTGCCATACCAAGTTCTACTCCACTTTTACCACCTTCAAGCATTGACTCTAATGCTCTTTGGAATACATTTCCTGGTCTAACTTCTCGTACTTCTTCTATTTTTTCACTTTTATGTAATGCATCTTTTTTAGCATCATAATTATAATGTTTTTTTGTAAAGTGAAGCATAATTCTAACACTTATAATACTTCCTATTATTGCTCCTAAGTTACCTATAAGCGCTGGAAGTACATATTCACTTCCTTGTGAAATCATGAAAGTTGTAACTATAAGACCCATTCCAAATGCTGTTCCTATATTACATAATGCTGGTATTTGATAGTCTTTGAAATATTTTGTGAAAGATTTATCTTTTGCAAAAGCAATTATAGCTGGATTATCAGATAAATAAGTTGTAATTGCTCCAATTATACTAGCTCCTGGCATACCATATAAAGGTTTCATAAATATTGCAAATATCTTATTTAGCAAAGATATAACACCAAACTCTGAGAAAAGTGCACTTACAGCTCCTGCTAGTACTGCCATAGCCATTATTAAAAACACTGTGTTTAAAAGCAAATCATGAGCAGTATTCATAATAACTTTAAACATAATTCCAACTCCCATAATGCTACCTACATATCCAAATCCACCTATTAATACAGCTAAAAATATGAAAGTTTCTAAATTTGTGTTTTTTACTTTCTTTTGACTTAGTTTATTTTTCGATACAGCCTCCATTTGAAGTCTCCCCCTCTAAAATTTGTAATTTTTTAATGTTTATAAGTAAGTATAATCAAATTTTGTTATATTTGCAAACATATTATAATTATTTTAAATTGCAAATAAATTTTAATTTTTCAAAATATTCATCATATAGATTTTAA
>NZ_JANKBY010000552.1:0-1415 GCF_024621905.1 Terrisporobacter muris | reverse complement strand
TTTCATTTTTTGCTTATGAAGACTTGAAATATTTCTCAAAATCTTGTGATAAATTAATTGCAGTTGTAAATGATAAAACTACAACGCACATTCCGGTATCAAAGAAAAAAATGGAGGTAATTAATCAACATAGTTCAAAAAATTTAAAGAAGCTATTGGATGAAAAGAAAATCAATTATGAAATGATACCACTTAGCATGGAGTTTGGACAAACATTTACCGATGATGAGGATATAGCAAGATATGCAAAGTCTTATGATGAGGATAAGGAGTATGAATCTATTTACAATCATATTAAGAATAAAGTAGTCAAAGGGGATAAAGTAAGGTATTATCTTCCATACGAAAAAAATATATCTATTTTTATAATAGATTTTAATAAATTATCGCTTTAAATCACTGTGTGAGCCTTATGAAATTTTAGGCAACGACCTTGCTCAAAATATACTTTTTTACATTTTTAAAGTTGTTAATATCACTTACTTACATGAATTATCTACACTCGTAAGACTGTTATAATACCATAATAAGTAGAAAAACATCAGATAGATAAATAATCTACCTGATGTTTTTTGCTTATTAATATTGTAAGTATTAATAAGATATGAATGTATCACAATTTGCATTACTATAGTTAATTTGAACGCTAGAAGCTGTACAAGTTCCTGCACTATTATATTTACATTTCTTAGCCATACAGTCTATATCTGTAGATGTAGTGAATGAATTACTTGTGCAGTTCATCAAATCATTTTTGTTTGAGTTAAAAGTAGCGCATGTTGTTCCAGTTGTAGTTGAAGCAGTATCACCTTGTATTTGAATATTTCCTGCATAGCATATTCCTGAATTATTATAAATGCAATTGTCAGCTGAACAATTTAATGTCATTATATGTACCTCCACTTATTTTTTTATTATTATTTGCAAGAATTTGAGTTTCATTCTTTTTATGTAAAATATTAGATATTTTGTATAATAAAACATCTAATATTAATTTAAACTAGATATATTTAATATTTCTGCACTTTTTGTGCTATTCTAGAATATTTTACATAAAAGATATATTTTTAATATGTCTACCTTTATGCAAGGAGGGAAGATGATGGATTTAGAATTTTTGTTGAATTATGCACAGCCAGTTATAATTGGCATATGTCTTTGTGTTGGATATGTGATAAAATCTAGTTTAGATTTTATACCAAATAAATATATACCTTTAATAATGATGGTATTGGGACTTGTAGTAAATATATTGATTAATAAAGGGATAGATGCTAATATTGCACTTGCGGGTATGTTTAGTGGTTTGACAAGTACAGGATTGCATCAAACTTTTAAGAATTTGATTAAAAAAGAAGATTGTAATAAAGAATAATATAAAAAAGAATATAAACGAATATAATAATATTCTATTC
>NZ_JANKBY010000551.1:0-1416 GCF_024621905.1 Terrisporobacter muris | reverse complement strand
TTTTCATTATTCAATATATTTTTTATAAGGTAGCAAAATTATATATTTTAACCTTTTTTCTCTACTAAAATAAGTTGTGGCGGATTATTTATTTGATTTGTAAATTCCATATGTAATACATTATATTGATTTTGATCTAAATTATTTAAATACTCACATATATGATTTTTTTCTTCTAATCCACCTTCATGGCCTATATAAGCTGCTATACTAATTATTCCATTTGGCTTTAATAAATCTAAGCTTTTTTTAATAGCTTGCAAAGTTGTATCTGGTTTAGTTATTATCGCATGCTTTGCTCTAGGTAAATATCCTAAATTAAAAACTACACAAGATACATTTTCTTTTACATACTTATCTAAGTTTTCGTGACCATCAAGAATTAGTTCCACTCTAGATGTCATATTATCTCTTTCTACTTTTTTTCTTGTAGATTTAACAGCTTCTTCCTGTACATCAAATGCGTATACTTTTCCAGTTTCTCCAACTAAATTACCTAAGTATACTGTGTCGTAACCATTTCCCATAGTAGCATCAATTACCACGTCACCTTTTTCAATAATTTTTTCTAAAAATATTTTGTTTACTTCAGTTATTTTATTTATATATTTTGCTCTTAACATAATCTACCTCTATATACTTTTTAAATAATTTACTTCTTCCTCTGTAAGATGTCTATACTCTCCTGGCTTACAATTATCTAAAGTAATTTTTCCCATTGCCACTCTTTTAAGTCTAAGTACTGGATGATTTATAGCCTTACACATTTTTCTTACTTGTCTATTTTTACCTTCATGTATTTTTATTTCTAACTTAGATATACCTCTATTTTTGTCATGATATAAAACCTTAAGTTTTGCAGGTGCTGTTTTGTAATCTTCTATGTATAGACCTGACTTGAAGTTTTTAATTTCTTCTTCAGTTAATTCACCTTTTACCATGGCAACATATGTTTTATCAATTTCATGTTTTGGATGAGTTAGCTTGTATGTTAAATCTCCATCATTAGTAAGAAGTAATAGTCCACTTGTTTCATAGTCTAGTCTTCCCACTGGAAATACTCTTTCTTTCACATCGCTTAATAAATCTATTACACTTGGTCTATCAAACTGATCTTTTACTGTCGTTATGTATCCTTCCGGCTTATTTAATAATATATATACTAATTCTTCATCTAGAGATATTTTTACTCCATCAACTTCTACAGTATCATTTTGCTCATCAACTTGAAAAGATAATTCTTCTATTAACTTTCCATTTACTTTTACTTTTTTATTTAAAATAAGTTCTTCAGCTTTTCTTCTAGAGGCTACTCCACAAGAAGCTATATATTTGTTAATTCTCATATTTACTCCTTTAATTAATTTTTTTGTCCATAGTAAATACTAATATATGTGACAAATTTGTACAAGGTGT
>NZ_JANKBY010000550.1:0-1421 GCF_024621905.1 Terrisporobacter muris | reverse complement strand
GTTATGAGTAATAATGGTTGGATGGTTTCAAGACCATGCCAAAACAATGAAGCACACCATTGTCCAGGACATAAGCCTGAGCCAAAACCTTGTCAAAAAGAAGATGATTGTTGTTGTAAAAAAGATATGCTAAAAGCATTAGAATTATTATTTAATGAAAAAATAAAAGAATATGTATGTTTCCACAAATTTTCATTTATTGGAAGAAAGTATTTAGTAGGTACTTTTTTAGAGAAAGATGAAATTGGTCATGATAATACTGCAGCACCTTGGGCTAAGTTAAAATCTATTGACCCTTGTCAATCCGATTATATAAATATATTGGCAAACGGTTTCTACTATCCAATTCCTACTACTGTTTATCACAAATATAATTATTTTGTGCCATATCCAGTTGATAAAGTATCACTATGTGATTTAGAAGCTATTCAATTTGAGTACTATCCATGTGTAGGTGGTTGGTCTTTTAAAGAAAGACTAACGTCATTACTAGATAAAAAACATCCATTTATGTGCTGTAAAGATGATGATTGCTGCTGTGGTGATACTACATTTAGAAATCTATCTTTTTCTACTAATAATGTAAATCTTACTGCTGGCTGGTTAGCTTTAAAAAATGCTGAAGTACTTGGCAGAGTAGGTAATGTATTAGTTCTTTCTGATACAAGTTCTAATAAAATCAGTTTTGTTTGCTTAGAATCTATCGGATTCTACGGTTCTTACTATGGGTTCGGAGGTGCATATGACACATTTGATGAACCTGTTACACCTGATGAACCTGCTACACTTGATGAACCTAATATAGAGTAGATTATAAGAATTCTATTAAAATTTATTTTCTGATTAAATAGTTAGGTGTGCACCTTCTTAAAAGAAGATGCACACCCTTTTTTATTTTATAATACTGAACTTATTTTTGATGTGGAGTAAATTGTTATACCTGAATCATTGTTATCCACTAACATGACCCCACTACCAACCTGTTTAATAACACCATTTATATCTTCTTCAAATGGTGTTGATATATTTTTCTTACTTGTTTCCACGCAGCTTACTAAACTAGTAGGCTTTTTCTCCAATTTCACATCTTCTACAACATAGTTTTTACTTTCAATAGTTTCCACTGACTTGACCATATCTATTTTTTCTATCTTATCTATTTTCGATACTGAATCATATTGAATATCTTTTATACTCTTTATTAGTTCTGAATTTTCTTTAGTAGCAACAAAAGCCGTTTCATCCTTATTCACTATATTATTTATAGTACTATTTGAAACATTAATAATATTATTTATGGAAGTTTCATTTTCTTCTTTTTTCTCTAGTATGTTGTCATCGTATTCAATATCTACAAAATTTGTAAAACTCTCCTTAGAGTAATTTATATCTTTAACTACTTGATTTATTATATAGATCGG
>NZ_JANKBY010000054.1:0-16046 GCF_024621905.1 Terrisporobacter muris | reverse complement strand
CTATAAAAATAATAAAAACAAGCTATTTGAAGGACTTTAGAGTTTAATAAAAAAATTAAAAAAAACGAAAAAACTATTGAAATGTGCTTCATAATTTTATATAATAGCTATTGTTGTTTAGAAAATATAAACTTAATGTTTACATATAATAACATGGGAAATAAAAAAATGAGTTGAATATATTAAACTTAAAATTTACTAATAATAAAAACCAAAATTGACATAAACTTAAAAATTAAACGATAAAAAAGAGGAGGTGTTACTATGGATATAGGTGGAAAAATTAAACGTATGAGAATAGAAAAGCAGCTGACCCAGGAAGAACTGGCTAATAGATGTGAATTATCAAAGGGCTTTATATCTCAACTTGAAAATAATTTAACGTCACCCTCTATTGCAACATTAATAGATATATTAGATATTTTAGGAACGAATTTAAGGGAATTTTTTAATGAAATAAGTGATGAAAAAATTACCTTTACAAAAGATGATATGTTTGAAACAGAAGATGAAGATTTAAAATATACATTAAAATGGTTAGTTCCAAACTCACAGAAAAATGAGATGGAGCCCATTATAATAACTTTACAACCAGGTGGACAATATAAAGAAGATAAGCCTCATGAAGGTGAAGAATTTGGATATGTTTTAGCAGGCTCAATTTTCCTTCATTTAGGAGATAAAAAAAATAAAGTAAGAAAAGGTGAAAGTTTCTACTTTAAACCTAGAGCTAATCATTATATTTCCAATCCAGGTAAAAAAGAGGCAAGAGTGGTTTGGGTAAGTTCCCCACCAATGTTTTAATAGGCTGAGTGAAGCGAATTTTAAGCAACGTAGTTAATCGAAGCGGTAGCGAGATAAACTCGTTGGCGTTATGAGTGAAGCGAATTTTAAAGAATAAAAGAGGTGTTTACATTTGAAACAAGAGAACATAATTGAATTAAAAAATATAACTAAACAATATGAAGATAATGTAGTCTTAAAAGACTTAAATTTAGATATAAAAAAGAATGAGTTCTTAACATTGCTTGGACCAAGTGGGTGTGGAAAGACAACGACTTTAAAAATAATAGCTGGTTTTGAATTTGCTGATGATGGAAAAGTTTTATTCCAAGGGAAAGATGTAAATGAAATACCACCATATGAAAGACCAGTAAATACAGTTTTCCAAAAATACGCTTTATTCCCTCATATGAATGTATATGAAAATATAGCATTTGGATTAAAAATTAAAAAAATAGATAAAAAAACTATAGATGAAAAAGTTAAAAAAATGCTTAAACTTGTTGCACTTCCAGGATTCGAAAATAGAAGCATAGATTCGCTAAGTGGTGGTCAACAACAAAGAATTGCCATAGCAAGAGCCTTAGTAAATGAGCCAAAAGTTCTTTTATTAGATGAACCTTTAGGAGCATTAGATTTAAAATTAAGACAAGAAATGCAAAGGGAACTTAAAAATATACAACAACAATTAGGGATAACATTTATATTTGTTACTCATGACCAAGAGGAAGCATTATCAATGTCAGATACTATAGTTGTTATGAATAAAGGTAAAATACAACAAATGGGAACTCCAGAAGATATATATAATGAGCCAGAAAATGCTTTTGTTGCTAGATTTATAGGTGAAAGTAACATAATGGACGGTATAATGCATGAAGATTTCTTAGTTGAATTCTGTGGAAGAAACTTTGACTGTGTGGATAAAGGATTTGAAAAAGATGAAGCTATAGAAATAGTAATAAGACCAGAAGATATAAAAATGGTGAAACCAGAAGAAGGAATGTTAAAAGGTGAAGTTACTTCTTGTGTGTTCAAAGGTGTTCACTATGAAATGACAGTTGAATCATGTGGGTTAACATGGTTACTTCATAATACTAAGTCAGCAGAAGTTGGAAGTGAATTAGGTATGGATATATATCCAGAAGATATACATATCATGAAGAAAATAGGGGATGATGATTCAAATGAGTAAGAGAAATGATAAGTTAGGCTTAAAGATAACATCTCCATATATTTTATGGAGTGCATTATTCATAGTAATTCCTTTATTTCTAATTGTATTCTTTGGTTTTACAAAAATGGAAGGTGGAGCTTATGTTTTCAGTTTAGAAAACTTTAAGGAATTAATGAATCCACTATATTTTAAAGTATTTTGGAGATCAATAAGACTGGCTGTAATATCAACAATACTATGTTTGTTGGTTGGATATCCCACAGCCTATATAATATCTAAATCAAAAGCATCTAGACAAAATATCTTATTAATGCTTGCTATAATACCAATGTGGATGAATTTTTTACTTAGAACTTATGCATGGTCAGCAATTCTTGGTAGAGAAGGAATACTAAATACAGTTTTAAATGCAATAGGATTAAATTCAGTTAATGTTTTATATACAGATGCAGCAGTACTTTTAGGTATGGTCTATAATTTCTTACCATTTATGATATTACCTATATATACAGTATTATCAAAAATGGATCAAGATTTAATAAATGCGGCCAAAGATCTAGGTGCTAATGGAAGACAAGTGTTTTCTAAAATTATATTTCCACTTAGTATGCCAGGAGTAGTTTCGGGAATAACGATGGTATTTATGCCAGCAGTGTCTACCTTCGTAATTTCTAAATTACTAGGTGGTGGTCAATTTATGTTAATAGGTAACTTAATAGAACAACAATTTATGTCAGTTGGAGATTGGCATTTTGGCTCAGCTATATCTTTATTCATGATGATAGTAATCTTAATTACTATGGCAATAATGAATAGATTTAGTGACGATTCAGAGAAGGAAGGCGGTGGATTACTATTATAAAGAAATTCACATCAAATATATATTTAACTCTAGTGTATATATTTTTATATCTACCAATAATAACACTAGGAGTATTTTCATTTAATGAATCAAAATCCATGGCTAAATGGAGTGGATTTTCATTAAAATGGTATGAAAAATTATTGGATAATTCTAGAATAATGGATGCTCTATATTATACTTTATTAGTAGCAGTAGTAGCATCAATAATAGCCACGATAGTTGGAACAATTACAGCAATTGGTATACATAAGATGAGACAAGGTAAGGTAAGAGGATTATTATTAAATATAAACTATTTGCCAGTATTAAATCCAGATATAGTAACAGGGGTGGCATTAATGTCATTATTTGTATTTATTAATATGGAATTTGGATTTACTACAATGCTATTATCTCATATAGTTTTCAATATACCTTATGTAATACTTTCTGTTTTACCAAAATTAAAACAATTACCAGCAAATATTGAAGAAGCAGCCTTAGATTTAGGAGCAACACCTTGGTATGCACTTAGAAAAGTAGTATTACCACAAATAAAACCAGGTATAATATCAGGGATGATTATAGCATTCACAATGTCGATTGATGATTTTGTTATAAGTTTCTTTACAACAGGAAACGGTGTAACAAACTTAGCAATAGAAGTATACTCAATGACAAGAAGAGGTATATCGCCAGAAATAAATGCATTATCTACAATAATGTTTATAAGTGTTCTTATATTATTAGTTTTATCTAATATAACACAAAATAAAAAGGCGACAAGTAATTAGTATAAGAATAAGGGAGGATAAAATATGAAATTTAAAAAAATATCTGCATTAGTATTAACTTTTGTAATGACTGCATCTATATTAGTAGGATGTGGAGGGTCTAAATCAAATGAAGTTTTAAATATATATAATGTTGGAGATTATATAGATGAAGATCTTATAACAAAATTTGAAGATGAAACAGGAATAAAAGTAGTATATGAGACTTATGATACTAATGAAGCTATGTACCAAAAACTTAAAAGTGGAAGTAGTAATTATGATTTAATATTCCCATCAGATTATATGGTAGAAAAATTAAAAGAAGAAGATATGTTAAATGAAATAAATTATTCAAATATACCAAATTATGAAAAAAATATGATGGATAATTTTAAAACTACTGAGTATGATAAAAACAACAAATATAGTATTCCTTACTTATGGGGAACATTTGGTATAGTGTATAACAAGACTAAAGTAGATGAAAAAGATTTACAAAACTGGGATATACTTTGGAATAAAAAATATGAAGGTCAAATTCAAATGTTAGACTCTGTTAGAGATACTATGGGTATTGCTTTAATGAAGCTAGGGTACTCAATAAATACTAAAGATAAAAAAGAAATAGAAGAAGCTAAAAACTTATTAATAGAACAATTACCATTAATTCAAGCTTATGTAAATGATGATGGAAAAGATAGATTAATGGCAGGAGATGCTGCTATGGGAATATATTATTCGGGTGATGCATCTGTAATGATGGAAGAAAACCCAGATTTAGGGTATTATATACCTGAAACAGGAACAAACCAATGGATAGATGCTATGTGTATACCAAAAACTGCAGAAAATCAAAAAGAAGCTGAACAATTTATAAACTTCATGTTAGATGGAAAAAATGCAGCACAAAATGTTGAGTATATCCAATACTCTACACCAAATAAAGCAGCATTTGAGTTATTAAGTGATAAGCTTAAAAATGACCCTAATGCATATCCAAGTGATAAGGTTTTAGAAAAATGTGAAACATTCTTAAACTTACCATCAGATGTATTAAAATTATATGATGATGCTTGGACACAAATAAAATCTCAATAGTATGTGTGGAAATAGATGAAAATATAAATTATATTTTCATCTATTTTTTATATTGAAGAAGTATATGTTATAATAAAAAATATTCATCATGAGAGGGGGAGTCATATGTTAATAGAATTAAATAAAGAAATAATGCAAAGTCTTACAAAGACAGAGAGTGAAATTATAAAATTTATAAATGATAATGAAGAAAGAATGTCTCAGCTATCTATTGTAGATATAGCTTTTGATACTTATTCATCGCCTGCTACTGTTTCTAGAGCTATTAGAAAATGTGGAGTAAATGGTTTCAATGAACTTAGATATAGACTTACATCTAAAAATAATGATGATGAAATTCAAAATATGGGTGAAATTATCAACAAATCTTTCGTAGAAGCTAGACAAGTTGTAGATAGAATATCTGTTAAGAATGTATTAAATATTATAAATTGTTTAGCAAAGGCCAAGAGAATATATGTATTGGCGAGAGGTCTTACTGAATATGTGGGGGAAGAATTTACTTTAAAACTTCAGTTATTAGGATGCAATGCTATTTTCATAGATGATCCTAATATTATGCAAATAAAAACTAAAAATTTAAGTTCTGATGAGGTAGTTTTCATATTTTCATTGAATGGAGAGACTTATGAGCTTATAGAATCTGCAAAGAATACAAATTTATGTGGTGCTAAGGTTATAACGTGCTGTTGCAGTGAAACATCATCACTTTTGGAACATTCACACTACAATTTAATAGGATTTAAGCACAATCACGTTTCTATTAAAAAGTTCGAAGTATCCTCTAGAGTTTCTCTATTTATGATGTCTAGAATTATAATTGATTATATGGCTGCAAATTTAGAATTGGAAAAATAGTATAAAGGGAGTGGAAATTATTTTCATATTATGAAAAGATTTTCATTCTATTTTTTTTTATAATTGATTTATAAGATAAAGGGAGGAAAGATAAATGATTTATACTTTAACTACAAATCCTGCCATAGACATGAATATGTGTACTAATTCAATAGAAAGAAAAATTGTAAATAGAACCCATGATGTGGTGTATTCACCAAATGGAAAGGGGTTAAATGTAAGTTTTGTACTTAAACATTTTGGAGTAGATTCGAAAGTACTTGGATTCTTTGGTGGTTTCTCAGGAAAATATATTGTTGATGAAACAAGAAAGAAAGGGATAGAAATTTTCCCAGTGGAAGTAGAAGATACAACAAGAATAAATATTTTTCTTAATGATGGTGAAGGAGAATTTAAGTTTGTTAACTCAGGTTCTTTTGTTGAAAAGCAAAAGCAAGAACAAATGTTACGAATGATAGAAAATTTTGAGGATCTTGAGTATTTATCCATAAGTGGAAGTCTTCCACCAGGAATAGACACATCTTATTATGAAGAGATACTAAGGATTTGTGAGAAAAAGAATATAAAGGTAATACTAGACATTAGCTCACCAAAACTAAAATGTCTATTAAAATATAAACCATTTTTAATTAAACCAAATGATGAAGAAATAGCAGATATTTTTGGGATTATTGTTAGAGATGAAGAAGATATAAAAGATGTTCTAAAATATTTACATGAACAAGGAGCAGAGAATATTTTCTTAACTCTAGGTGAAAAAGGGTCTTATTTTTATAATGGAAAAAATATCTACTATGCAAGTGCTCATAAGGTAAAACTTTTAAGTTCAGCATGTGCAGGTGACTCAGCATTAGCAGGATTTTTAAGTATATGGCTTGAGGATGTTAACAATGAGGCAAACATTGAACATGCACTAAAAAGAGCATCGGCAACAGGAGCCAATGTGGCTGAAAGTAACGCCATAGGGGATTTAAAAAAGGTTGAAGAATACATGAATGAAATTAAAATCAGGAGGGTGGAATAATCTATGAGTAAAAAGATATTAGCAGTTACAGGTTGTCCAACAGGAATTGCACATACTTTTATGGCTGAAAAAGCCTTAAAAGTTGCAGCTAAAGAATTGGGTTGTGAAATAAAAGTAGAAACAAATGGAGCAATAGGTGTGGAAAATGCTCTGACAGCAAGAGAAATAGAACAAGCAGATGCCATAATAGTAGCTTGTGACAAAAACGTTGATATGGATAGATTCAACGGAAAGCCAGTTATTGAAGTTTCTGTAAGTGATGGAATAAACAAAGCTGAAGAATTAATACAAAGATGTTTAGATAATAAAGCACCTATAAGAAAAGGTAATGCTAGAAGAAGTAATGAAACTGAGGAAAAGGTTTCTATTGGGCGTCAAATATACAAACATTTAATGAATGGTGTATCTCACATGCTTCCTTTGGTTGTAGCAGGTGGTGTACTTACGGCAATATCATTCTTATGGGGGATATTCTCATTTGATCCAACTCATGAATCATATAATGTAATAGCAGCAACAATAAAATCTATTGGTGGATTCTCCATGGGTCTTATGGTTCCAGTTCTTACAGCTTTCATAGCTCAATCAATAGCAGGAAGACCAGGGATGCTGGCAGGTTTTGTGGCAGGTATGATGGCAAATGATAATGGTTCAGGATTTATCGGTGGTATAATCGGTGGTTTCTTCGCAGGTTATTTCACATTATTAATAGTTAATAGTTTAAGAAAACTTCCAAGACAACTAGAAGGTTTAAAATCAATATTTATAGTTCCTATAATAACAGTATTTGCATCAGGACTTTTAATGGTCGCTTTAGGTGGACCTTGTTCAGCGCTTAATGAAAGTATGATGAACTTCTTAGCAGGAATGCAAGAATCAAGCCCAATAGTACTTGGATTAGTAATAGGATGTATGTCAGCTTTTGATATGGGTGGACCAGTAAACAAAGCAGCTTATGTTACAGGGACTATGTTATTAGCTCAAGGTAACTACTTATTTATGGCAGGTGTTTCAGCAGCTTGTATAACTCCACCACTTGTAATAGCTCTTGCAGCAACATTTAAAAAAGATAGATTTACAGAAGATGATCGTACAGCAGGTTTATTAAACTATGTACTTGGATTTACTCATATAACAGAAGGTGCAATACCATTTGCAGCTAAAAATCCATTAAAAGTTATACCAGTATTAATGATAGGTTCATCAGTATCAGCAATATTAACTTACATGATGAAAATAGAAGTTCCAGCTCCTCATGGTGGGTTCTTAATCTTAGGATTAGTAAATAAACCAATGATGTGGGTAGCTTGTATATTAGCAGGTTCTGCAGTAGGTGCGCTACTTTATGTATTAGTAACACCAAAAGTAGAAGTTAAAGAAGAAAATAAAATAAAAGAAGTAGTTTCTGCTCAAGGATTAGATACAGTAGTAGCATCTTTATATAGTGAAAACACTGTAGCTTTAGAATTAAAAGGTAGTACAAAAGAAGAAGTTTTAAAAGAAATGACTGACTTATTATACAAAGATGGTGTTTTAACTAATAAAGAAGAATTTTTAGCAGAAATAAATAAAAGAGAAGAAAGTGGTTCAACTGGATTTGGAAATGGTGTAGCAATACCTCATGCTAAAACTAAGTCAGTAGTAAAACCAAGGGTTGCTGTAGGTATATCTAAAAAAGGTTTTGAATTTGATTCTATTGACGGAAAACCAGTTCATTTAATATTTATGATAGCAGCAGGAGAAGGAGATAACGACTTACACTTAAGAACTTTATCTTCACTAGCTCAAAACTTAATGGAAAAAGAATATGTTGACCAAATATTAGCAAGTAAAAATGAAAGAGAAATAGTTGGTTTATTGGGATAAAGGAGAGAAAAAATGGCTTTAGTTACGACAAAAGAAATGTTATTAGATGCTCAAAAAAATGGATATGCAGTAGGAGCATTTAATGTGGAAAATATGGAAATGGTAATGGCAGTTGTAAGTGCAGCGCAGGAGTTAAAGTCTCCAGTAATAATGCAAACAACACCTTCAACAGTAAAATATGCAGATTTTGACTACTTTTATGCAAATGTAAAAGTAGCAGCTGAGAAAGCTACTGTTCCAGTGGCAATACACTTAGACCATGGAAATAGCTTTGAATTAGCAATGAAGGCTTACAGAACTGGTTATACATCAATAATGATAGATGGTTCTCATGGAAGTTTTGAAGACAATATAGCTTTGACAAAATCTGTAGTAGAAGTTTGTAAAAGTGGAAATGTTCCAGTAGAAGCAGAGCTTGGAAAAGTTGGTGGAAAAGAAGATGATTTAGATGGAGGAGAAGGTGGATACACTGATCCTTTAGAGGCTAAAGAGTTTGTTGAAAAAACTAATGTTGATTCATTAGCAGTTTCAATAGGTACTGCTCATGGAGTTTACAAAGGAGAACCTAAGCTAGATTTAGATAGATTATCACAAATAAAAGAAGTTGTAGATATTCCGCTAGTGCTTCATGGAACATCTGGTGTGCCTGATGAAGTAGTTACAGAATGTGTAAATAGAGGAATATGTAAAGTAAACTATGCAACAGATTTAAGAATAGCTTTTACAAAAGGAGTTAAAAAAGTATTAGATGCAAACCCTGATACAATAGATCCTAAAAAATACAACTCTCAAGGTAGAGAAGAAGTAAAAGAATATGTTAAATCAAAAATAATAGTTGTAAAAAGTGCAGGACAAGCTAATTAATAATACCTAAATCCATATAGAAGCTGGTATAAATGAGAGGAATAATACCTTATTTATACCAGTTTTTTAATTGTAAGGAACTTATATATAAATATAATATTCCAACTATTTTGGATGTAATTGTAAAAAAAATTTTTTAAGTATATAATGTGGGAAAGTAGCATAATTTAAGCATAAGTGTAAAAAGGAGTGGATTATATGACAAATACTAAGCCAACTATGTTACATAGTAATAGAGGGTCTGTTTTTTCTGTATTTAGTGAAGAAGAATTAAAAAATATGACTGACAGCAGTGAAAGAAAAGTGGCTATATGTGGGAGAGTAAACAACAGTGGAATAGTTGATGTTCCTAAAGGTGCTACACTTGCAGATATTATTGAGTTAGCTGGGGGTATACTAGACAAAAAAGCTTTCAAAGGAGCTCACGTTGGAGTTCCACCTTATGGAAGATTTTTATCTAAAGAAGACCTAGATAAAGAGTTAGACTTTAAATTATTTGATAACTATATTAGAGCAATAAATGTATTATCAGAAGAAGATTGTATAGTTCAATATTCTAAGTTCTATATAGACTCAGTAATAGGACTGATGCAGAATGGAAAGTCTTTAGAAAATTATGCTAAAGTAAAAGAACCAATAAAGAGAATTTGGAAAATACTGGATAGAATAAGTAAGGGCAAATCAAATATGAGGGATGTTTACTTACTTAGAACTTTAGCAGAACAAATAAAAGAAGATTTAAATCAAGAACATAGTATCATGGAAGAAATTCTGATAAACTTTTATGATGAAATTAGTGAACATATAGAAGAGAACAAATGTTATACGATGCAATGTAATAACTTGATTAAACTTACTATAACAACAAAATGTATAGGATGTGGAGCTTGTGCTAGAGTTTGTCCAGTAAGTTGTATATCTGGAGAACGTAAAAAACGACATTATATTGATTATACTAGATGTACTCATTGTGGTAGATGTATATCTGCTTGTCCAGTGGACGCTATAACAGCAGGAGATAATACTTTGAAATTTATAAGAGATTTGTCTACTCCAAATAAACTGGTAATAACACAAATGGCACCTGCTGTTAGAGTTACAATAGGAGAAGCTTTCGGATTTGGTCCTGGAGACAATGTGGAGAAAAAACTTGCAGCAGGGCTTAGAAAATTAGGTGTAGACTATGTATTTGATACAACTTGGGCTGCTGACTTAACAATAATGGAAGAAGCAGCTGAGTTACAAGATAGATTAGAGCGATATTTTGCAGGTGATAAAAGTGTAAAATTACCAATGCTAACATCATGTTGTCCAGCGTGGGTTAAATTTATAGAACAAAATTATGGAGATATGCTAGATGTACCATCCACTGCCAAATCACCTATGCAAATGTTCGCAACAGTAGCAAAAGATATTTGGGCAAAAGAAAAAGGATACAAAAGAGATGAAGTAACCTCTGTGGCTATAATGCCTTGCATTGCAAAAAAATATGAAGCCTCAAGACCAGAGTTTTCGAGAGGTCTTAACTATGATGTAGACTACGTTATAACTACTAGAGAATTAATAAAAATCTTCCAAGATTCAGGAATTGATTTAAAAGAACTTGAGGATGAAGAAATAGATCAAATACTTGGAGAATATACAGGTGGAGGAATTATATTTGGTAGAACTGGTGGTGTTATTGAATCAGCTCTTAGAACTGCCTTAGAAAACATGACAGGTAATAGACTTGATAAGATAGAGTTCGAATCTCTTAGAGGATGGGATGGCTTTAGATCTTGTGAAGTAAATGTTGGAGATTTGAAACTAAAAATAGGTGTTACTCATGGATTAGAAGAAGCAGGAAAAATGCTTGATAAGATAAGAAGTGGAGAAGAATTTTATCATGCTATAGAAATTATGGCTTGTCCAGGTGGATGTATAGGTGGCGGTGGTCAACCTAAGGTTAGAAAAAATAAGGATGAAGTTATAAAAAATAGAGGGGAAGGACTGAATAGTATAGATAGAAGTAAAGAGTTAAGGGTTTCAAAAGAAAATCCAGCAGTACAGGCTATTTATGATAAATATTTAGACCACCCACTAAGTCATAAGGCTCATGAATTACTTCATACTAGATATTTTGTAAGACCTAAGTCAGATTTTAATATTAATAAGAATAATGAAATGTAAAATTTTTATATGATTTGATTATTAAAAATAAATAAATAATAAAAAGTAGTACATCTATAAATTTTAAATAGATGTACTTTTTTATTGGAAATACAATTAACTTTAGATGTAGTAATGTAGAAGTAGTACTACCATAGTAGTGCTAAAAAAGTATACTGAATAGACATGAGAATACAATTACAATTAAATTGTAACAAAATAGTTACAAAATAAATTGTTAGAAGGGGAGAAGAGATGAAGAGTGTATTGAAAAGGTTTATATCAGTATTTACAGCATTAATACTTACTATTTCAGCATTTTTTGTAAAAGTTCCAAATGTTTATGCAGATGAAAAGAAACCTATAGGACATGTTACGGTTAGTATGGAAAAATTCACTTTAGGACTTGGTTATATTATTGAGCCGGTCTTAGTACCTATATATGAAGGTGATACAGGTTCTAAGGTAATAACAAAATTGCTTGATGAAAAATTAGGCAAAGGTAGTTATGAAAATACAGGTAGCGTAGATGATGACTCGGGTATAATAGGACAATCATTCTATTTAGCAAGTGTAAAAGATAATGATCATAGAGAGGCTAAAATACCAGAATATATTCTTAAGGAATGTGATGAACCATATGGAAGAGATAGAGATGACTGGCTAGGTGAGTTTGATTATACTTTTATGTCAGGATGGATGTATGCAGTAAATAATTGGTTTCCTAATTATGGTGCAGGTCAATATGAGCTAAAAGACGGAGACGTAATGAGATGGCAATATACAGTGTGGGGATATGGCAGTGATTTAGGTTCAACATTTATGGGTGGTGGAGATGCACTAGTAAATCCACCAGTGAAGGATGATTTAACTACAGCTATAGCAACAGTGAATAGCAATGCTGATAAAGAAAAATTACTTCAAAATAAAGAGGTAAAAGAAGCTTATGATGAAGCTATGAAAGTAGCTCAAGATATGGAAACTACAGAAGCAAAAGTAAAATCTGTAACTAAAAATTTACAAGCGAGCATAAAAAATTATGAAAAAGGTAAAATAAAGCAAACTGTTTCTAAAGCAATAAAAGAAACTGGATCTTATATGTTAAAAACTGTACCAGAAGCAGGATTTGGAACGTTTTCTGGTGAATGGACAGTACTAGGTTTAGCAAGAGGTGGAATAGAAGTACCAGAAAAATATTACAAAACATACGAAGATAATGTCGTTGAGTATGTAAAAAGTAAAAATGGAAAACTTCATGCAGCTAAATACACAGAATACTCTAGGCTTATTTTAGGGTTCTCTTCAATAGGTTTAGATGCTACTGATGTTGGTGGATATAGTATGGTAGCACCACTTGCAGACTTCAATGGAGTTAAAAGGCAAGGTATAAATGGACCAATATTTGCACTTATAGCATTAGATACTAGGGGATATGATATACCAAAAGCGGCAGAAGGAAAAACTCAAACTACTAGAGAAATGTTAATAGATTATATATTAAATCTAGAAATTACTCAAACCTCAGGAGAACTAGGTGGCTGGGCGTTAACAGGTAAAGTGCCAGATCCGGATATAACTGCTATGGCTATTCAATCTTTAGCTCCTTATTACAATACTAATGAAAAAGTAAAAGCTGCAGTAGATAGAGGATTAACTCAACTTTCAAGATTACAATTAGATAACGGAGCTTATAATAGCTGGGGAACAATGAATAGTGAATCTACAGCACAAGTTATAGTAGCACTTACTGCTTTAGGAATAGATTCATTAGAAGATGAAAGATTTATAAAAGTAAATAGTGAGACAGGAAAAGAAAGTAATTTATTAACAGGATTAATGCAATTCTATAGTGAAGGCGGTGGTTTTAAACACGTACTAAATATGGATACAGATGCTATGGCTACAGATCAAGGAATGTATGCTTTAGTTGCTTATCAAAGATTCTTAGATGGTAAATCTTCACTTTATGATATGCAAGATCAAATTAACTATACATTAGATGATGTAGAGTTATATGATGATGAAACTAAACAATTAGAAGTTAAAGGTGCACCAGGTTGTGAATTAGGTAAAGTAACTTGGTCAGTAGAAGATAAAGCAGTAGCTACTATATCAGAAGATGGAATGTTAACAGCTAAAAAAGTAGGAACTACAAAGGTGAATGCCAAAATAGGAAGTAAAACAGTAACAGCAACACTAACTGTAAAGAAAAATCCTGCTAAAATAGTAATGGAAAAAATAGATGCTTTAGGCGAAATTACTTTAGCAAAAGAAGAACAAGTAAAAGAAGCTAGAAAAGCTTATGAAGACTTAGGTGATGAATTTAAACAAAAAGTTACTAACCTAAATATATTAATAGATGCTGAAAAAACAATAGCAGCAATTAAAGAAGAAAATCAAAAAGTTGTAGATGAATTTGTTTCAAAGGTTAATGAAATTGATTTATCTGGTGGTTTTTCACAAGAAGCTAGAGGATATGTTCTAGGATTAAAAGAATCATATGACAACTTTGATTCTTACCAAAAAGCATTAGTGCCACAAGCTACATTAGACAAATTAACTAATAGTTTAAGCGAAATTGATAAGTTAGAAGTTGAAAATTTATTAGCTATATTAGATAGCATCCCAAGTCCTGCAACTGAAGATGATTTAGATAAAGTAACAGCATTTTTAGCAGCTTATGATGCTATGAGTGATTCTCAAAAATCTAAAGAAGAAGTTAAAAGTGCTAAAGCTGAGATAGATAAAATATTATTAGAAATAGATGAAGAAAAAGCTTATGAACAAATGGCAAAAGAACTTGCACAAGACGTGAAAAAACTAGAAACACCAATAGATAGAGAAAAATTAGAAACTGCTAAATCTTTAGTTAAAAGACATAAAGAGTTAAATGATAGAGCTAAATTCTATTTTAGTGAAGATAAAGAAGCAGTAGCGAATTTAAATAAAATCAAAGCAAACATAGAACAAATAGCTACAGCAGATGAATTTGATAATTCTATAAGAGATTATGTAATAGAAAATATCAATAACAAAGAAAAACTAGAAGCTGCTAAAGCTAAATTAGATAAATATAACAAATTAAGTGATGAAGTGAAATTATATGTAACAGAAAAAGAAAAAGTTGAATCATTAAAAAATGCCATATCTAAAGCAGAAGAAAATTTAGCAAAAGCTAAGGAAGTTGATGATTTAATAAATGCATTACCAGAAAAAATAACTGAATCTGACGATGAATCTGTATTATCAGTAAAAGAAAAATACGATGCATTAACAGATGAGCAAAAAGGTTTTGTAGAAAATATTGAAAAATTAAACAATGCATTAAGTCAAATTCTAGAAAAATTTGAAAAAGAATTAGAAGTAAATGATATAAAAACCATAGACGAAGTAGTAACAGGTAAAGGAGAAGCAGGAGCTGAGATAGAAGTTTATGTTGATGGAGTATTAATAGGAAATGGATCAGTAAATGAAGATGGAACTTTTGAAGTTGAAATACCAGGGTTAGAAGAAGGAGAAATAGTATTAGTTAAAATGACTAAAGAGGGATACAATACTTTAGAAGTAACTAAAACAGTTATAAAAGGTGATGAATCAACAAATCCTGGGGATGAAGACCAAGATACAGACAATGATCAAGATACAGATGAAGACCAAGACATAGACGATGATCAGAACCAAGATGGAGACATAAATGATAATGATGAGCAAAGTAATAATCAAGGCGGAAATAATAACCAAAATTCTTCGGGAAATGGAAGTAGTGTACAAACAGGAGATCCTTCATCAATTGGATATTTAGCAATGGGCTTAATAGCATTAGGTGGATTATGTTTTGTTAGAAAAAATAGAAAATAAGATAGTTATAAACTAATATATGTAAAGTAATAAGCTGAAATATAAACTTGTATTTCAGCTTATTTTATATTACAAGCTACTTTAAATGAAAATGGCTAAACCACGCATCGGATCAAGAAAAGTGAATTTTTTATAATCAGAATTACAACTATAGAAAATATCAAATAAGTTCTATGCATATTAAACAAAGAAATAAAAATATAAAAAATGAAAAAAACTGTTGACCAATATCTATAATGATGATATAGTTATACATGTCCTCAAGAAAGAGGCAAACACCTAGCAAACTAAAAGTTAAGAAAGGTGTTGACAGAAAAAAATAGCTTTGATAGAATAAAGAAGCTGAAACAAACAAAGAACTTTGAAAATTAAACAGTAGGTTAACAATAAATTAATTCTTTAAGAATTAAACTGAAACAACAAACAAACCAAGCCAGATATTCAGATAATGATTAGTCTGAGCAATGGACAACTTTTGAGCAACGGATATTTCTGAAGCAATAGTGAAGAAAGATCGTTGGCGAAATGAGCGAAAGCGAATTTTTATATGAGAGTTTGATCCTGGCTCAGGATGAACGCTGGCGGCGTGCCTAACACATGCAAGTCGAGCGATTCACTTCGGTGAAGAGCGGCGGACGGGTGAGTAACGCGTGGGTAACCTGCCTCATACACATGGATAACATACCGAAAGGTATGCTAATACAGGATAACATAAGAGATTCGCATGTTTCTCTTATCAAAGCTCCGGCG
>NZ_JANKBY010000549.1:0-1427 GCF_024621905.1 Terrisporobacter muris | reverse complement strand
CTTAATAATTACTACAAATAATAATGAGATTGAATATATTAAAAATGAACTGAAAAAGTGGTACAAGATAGAAAGTGAAAAGATAGTCATAACAAGACTTGAAGTATTAAAAAAAGAAAAGCCTATGATGAATAAATTAAGTCCTAATATAATTAAAATTAAAGAACAAAAGAAAAGATGGGGAAGCTGTACATCTAGTAAAACTATTTATATTAATTCTAGAATTTCTATGTTAAAAGTTGATGTAATAGATTATATATTAGTTCATGAGTTTTCACACTTGGTTCATATGAATCATTCTAAGGATTTTTATAATCTTGTAGAAGAAATAATTCCAAATTTTAAAGAAAGTGAAAAGTGGCTTAAAGAAAATTCTTATAAGCTTACTTTATAATAAAAAGTCAAATAATAATCATATGTATGGGGGATTTTACATTGAAAAAAGATAAAATAAATTTGGATAAAGTAATAGATTTTAAAAAATGGCAAACTCTTCAAGATAATTTATCTTTAGTTACAAATATGGCTATTATAACTGTTGATTATAAGGGAAATCCCATAAGTAAACATAGTAAATGTTCTAAGTTTTGTGAATCTGTAAGAAATAATGCTCAAATGGTAAAGTATTGTCAAAAGTGTGACTCCAGAGGTGGACTTGAAGCTGTTAGATCTAATGAGCCTTATATTTATTTATGTCATTATAATATAGTAGATGTGGCAGTGCCTATTATTATTGATGGGAGATATATGGGAGCAATAATGGCAGGACAAGTGAAGTTAAAGGAGAATATAACACAAGACATGGAAAAAATAGTTGATACTTCTCATAAATCAGTAGCAAGAGAGGTACTGGAGGATTTTAAAGAATACTATGATGAACTACCTTTACTTACTTATGAAGAAGTACAAAATATTGCTAATATGTTGTCTTCCTTATGTAATTATTTGGTTGAAGAAGCTTTAGATAAAAATTTAATATTAGAAATGTATAAAAAGTCACTAGGAAGTAATATGGAGTTGGATTCCAACTTTTTTAAAGGATATAGTGTAAAAAATATTGAAAATATAAAAAAGGGAATATCTAACGCCATGGTTGATGCTTACGTTTCTGAAGATATATACGATGAAGATAATAAAAAAATTAGTTCCACATTAAAGCCAGCTATTGACTATATATATAAAAATAAAAGTGAAAATATTACAGTGGAAAATATGGCAAAAGTTTGTCATATAAGTCAGAGTTATTTTAGTCGATTGTTTTCTAAAGAAATGGGACAGAGTTTTTCCAATTATATATCAAAATTAAAAATTAAGTGGGCTAAAGACATTTTGGAAGAGAGCGATATGAGCATAAGCCAAATAAGTGATGAACTTGGTTTTAATGAACCAGGATATTTTATAAAAATATTTAAAAAGTATGAAGGGAT
>NZ_JANKBY010000548.1:0-1432 GCF_024621905.1 Terrisporobacter muris | reverse complement strand
TTATATAAATAAAAAGCAAAATAATTTAATGAAAAAGGATTTTAAAGAAATAGAAAAATTTTCTGAGACTATCATAAAAAAATAAATATAGATGATAAAATTGCTAAAGCAATTGAAACATCTATAATGGGATGCATGAACTTGGCTCAAGATGTAGTTACGTATACTTATGATAAAGAAAAGTCAATAAATAAATTGAAAGATAGTCAAATAAGAACGTTAGATGATTTATATAAAGCAGATATTACAGAGTTAAAGTCAATAGCTAAAGGTGTAATAAAATAAAATAATAGCTACATTAAAAGGTTTGGCTTTAGGAATGGTCGAATTAACAATGGTTATAGCAGATATACCATTATTTTTTGCTTTGACTTTTAGGATAATACAACAGATAGCATCTGTATACGGATATGATCCTGAAGATGAGAAAAAAATTGTTTATTATAAAATTAATGTCTTTTGGAAGTGCTATGGAGCCAGCAGGAAAACTATCAATACAAGCTGAGATATTAGCTATTAAAGCAGAGATAAAAAGATATACATTTAAACAAATGCAAGATATGGGAGGTAAATTTGCTGTAGTATTGACAGCTAGGCCAGCAGCAAAAAATTGTGGAAGCAGACTTACTAGAAATACACTTTTAAAAGGTGTGCCTCTTATTGGTGGTGCATTTGGAGCTACATTTAACTATGAATTTATAAACAAAATTGCTAATGTGACAAATAAAATAATTATAAGTAATAGTTTACAGGTATATGTACATACTGAAGTAAATTTTAGAAGACGAACAAATATATATTAGCAGACAAATAATGACATTAATATATAGCAATTTAATAAATATTAAGTTTTTTTAATTTTATATAGATTCATATTGGATAAAAACGGGAGAAATAATATGGAATGAGATCTATAATTCAGAGGAATATATAACAGATGAGAGGATTGAAAATGGTTATACAAAATTAATTCTAAAAGACACAGTATTAGTAGCAATGTGTGGCCAAGGGTTAATGAGAGGAAGGGCTAGTATATTAAGAAAGGAATGTGTAACAAATCAAGCTGTATGTTTATTGGTTCCAAGTGAAAAAATAAATTGTGAATTTTTATATTATTACTTTATGAAAAATTATTGCAAATTTAGACAATCAGCGAAGGGTGTTAATAAAGAAAATTTAAGAGGTAAGGTAATTGGTCAACTTAAAATAGAATTACCATTAATTAAAGAGCAGGTAGAAGTAGTTAGAATATTAAAAAGAGTATTAGGTGAAGAAAATATAATAAATGAAGTTATTGATATTGAGTATATGATAGAAAACATAACGAAATTTATACTTGCAAAAGCTTTTAGAGGTGAACTTGGAAGTAATAAATTAAATGAAAAAAGTAGTGTAGAAGTATTACAAGATATTTTAAATATAAAATAGATAA
>NZ_JANKBY010000547.1:0-1433 GCF_024621905.1 Terrisporobacter muris | reverse complement strand
TTGTAGAATATTGGAATATAAAAGTCATTAGAAAAATAAAGAATAAGTTTTTATATAAAGTAAAAACATTTTTAGTGTATTTTAGAAAAAAATGTAAAAGATATAAATAACAATTTATTTATTTTTTGAAAGGAGATTAAAATGAAAAATATAAAATATGTACTACTATGTTTAATAATGATAATGGCGACAACACTAAGAATAGATGCAACAGAAAATGAAAATAAATACATACTAGGTGGAAATTTAATTGATGAATCTATCATAGATGAAGATTTAGAGGTAGTTGATAGTAGAGAAGAGTATTATGACTTAGAACGATTTTTTAGACCATCAGATATGACTATATTAAATGATGAGAATCTTAATATTTTGAAGGAATTTTATAATAAAAATCCATATAAAATGGATTTACCATCAAAACCGTTTAGATCAGGAAAGGATACTGTAGTAAATTATTTTAATGTGCTTAGAGAAGCGGCGAATCCAGTGGAAAATAATGAAACAGGTTGCGGTTCATTGGGAGATGTTAAAGCGCCATATCCAGTAGCATATAATTTTCTATCTAAATCTTATCAAAAAGAATTGCCGTATAAAAATTTCTTAGATTCTTTTAAAAACATGCTTCACATTAACTTGATTAAAGTAAACAATGTTCCTGCTGATAAAGATAAGCCAGGATTATTAAAATATTTTGTAGAGCTGGAAGTTATTGAAGGCTCCACAGAAAATAAAGGGCTATTTGCATATTATTATGGATATATATATTTGGATAAAGAAAATGATGGTTATAAAATTGTAAAGATGGATTATAGTAGTGAGAATTATTTATGTGCACCATATCATGGATGGGCATATGATGCTCAAACTTTTGTAGAAATAGAATATGGAAATTGGTGCTCATTAGTTGAGGGTGATGTAATTGTTAATGAAGACGGATATGAAAAAAGAGCATATTATAAAGATAAAGATGATAATGAATATTACGTACTTTTTTATGAATTAACAAATGGAGTAGATAAAAAAATAGCTGATTACAAAAAAAATAAGGATAATCAATGGGAAGTAATTTATATTAATCCAGAAAAATGTATACAAAATAAAGAATCAGAAGGGAATAAGGAATCATAATAAAATCATAGTAATTAATAATATATGATAAAAATAAATAAAATATAACTACGAAAAAGAAAATAAAATATTATTATTTATCAAAAATTATGAACAAAATAATACTCTTATAAATACAATTATATTAAGGAAGTGGTAGTGGTAATATCTCAAACTAACACATGAAACTCTTCAAAGGGCTTGTCATATACTTTAAAAGCAAAGCTCATTCAAGGGTATAAAACAAATTCTTTTGGGTAGATAACAGTAAGCCACTTCCTTAGTATATTTTATAACATTAAGCTAAACTAATGGTTTAGCTT
>NZ_JANKBY010000546.1:0-1434 GCF_024621905.1 Terrisporobacter muris | reverse complement strand
ACTAGCCTTAGAAAAAGTTTCATTCTGATTATCTATTGTAAAATCTATTGTATTTTATATCTTAAAATATACAACTTTTAATTTTATCCTTGAATTCATCATCTAATATACCTGTTGTAATTCCTAGCGCAATTAAATCAATTAATTTATCTTGAGTCATATCAACAGGTCTTGGAATTAATTTTCTAGCCCTATCATTACAGTCACGATATAGACATATCCTTATCTCATACCTATCTAATGCCTTTATGTATATTTTCTCAAGTGCAAATAATTCATCTCCATCTTTTAATTCAACACTTCTTATTACCTTACAGTATTTAGTTTCCTTTTCAAACAACTCTTTCTTTTCCTTCTTAGCCATAGGCTTCACCTCATTATTTTTAAAATAATTTAATTTAAAATAGGTTATTTATTTTCTTTTTATTAATATTCCTCTGCTAATAACATAGTAGAATGACTCCCATCGTCTATAACAAATATCTTTTCCTCATTACAAGGTTCACTAGCTTCAAAAATCCATATTTTCTTATATTCAGGTACTTCTTGTGAATGGATTATTCTTATTGTATTTTCACTTTCATCAACTGTTGATATTGTGAAAACCTGTAAGCAATCTGCATCTCCTATTGTATCTTTTAACTCTTCTATTAATTGCCACATAAATATCTGCACATCTATTGGAATTTCATCATTTATCCCCCTACTTATGTATCTATTACCATTATCAAACATATTTTTATCCTCCTAAAATTTAAGGAATACAACAATAGCTGTATTCCTTAATCTATACCTTTTATAATCATTATTTATTTCATTTAAGCGCTACATTCTATACCATATATCACTTGCTGAAACTCCATATTTTAAACTAGCTCTATTTACTGCTTCACTTGGATCTATCCCCTCAGCTATAAGCCTTAATATAAATGCTATTATTATATTCCACATATAATATTTCCTCCTCTTATTTTAAAATCTTTAATGAAAATAAAAATAAGCATCAATACCTGTAAGTATCAATGCTTATCTTAATAATTCATCAGTCATTTCATTTTTTGTAATTATAGTAATAGAATAATCACTAGATAATAAGTATAACGTTGAATTATACCTATCAATATTATTTTCATATATTACATCACTAAATTCCTCAACTAATCCCTTTAATATGTTTACTTTTAAATACTCAACCTCTTTAATATTCTCAATTATGCACACATATCCACCATCGTCTGTTGATTTTCTGTTATATCCATAATTTTCATCAAGAATATGAATAACGTTATCCACATTTTCAACTACTTCCTTTGGATATTTTAATAATAAATTTAAATCCTCTTTTTTCCATAAGTTAATCATTTTAAATTCCTCCTTTAATTTTTATGCTAAAAAGAGATGTTAGTATTTCTACCAACATCTCTTTTAGATCGG
>NZ_JANKBY010000545.1:0-1445 GCF_024621905.1 Terrisporobacter muris | reverse complement strand
ATAATTAGGGAATGTTTATATGTAAAATAATTTCGTACAGTCCATTTATAATTTAAAAAGTGTAGATAGTATATCAAATAAGAACAGTATCATTCGTAGTTTAAATCCAGTTATAAACATACTAACTACTATAATCTTGTAATTAAATTATAGTTTAAAAAAGTACAATTATAGAAAGTGGGTATACAAAAGACATCTTATTGAATAAAAAACTTATGGAAAATAGTAATTTATAGTTGCCCTTATCTGTGCAAAATTAAAAAGGTAAGACAGGAGAAAAAAATGAAATTTAAAGTTAGTGATGAAGTTTTTAGTGAGTTGGGAGATGTATGTTTTGGAGTTGTAGTTGCAAAAGGAATTGATAATAGTTGAAACATAGAACAAATAAATAATTTATTAAATGATAATATTAAAAGAGTTGAAGAATACTATGTAAATAAAAAGGTAAAAGATGCTATCATATAGAGAAGCTTTTAGAGAGTTAAATATAAACCATAATAAGTAGATGAGTTCTATAGAAGCTATGACATCTAGGGTGGCAAAAAATAAAAAACTTCCAAGTATAAATATGTGAAAACTAGAAGGTGGATATGGAGACAAGTAGAAGTGGGTAAGATTATATCTAAAACAAGAAATATTTTTGTTCCTATAGATGGATTTAGACATAGTAACTTTGAAAGTGTTGTAAAAGCTAGGGATGAGTTGGCAAATTTGTTTACTGAAATTTTTAATTGTGACGTAATAGTTGGTATTGTTGATAAAGATAATAAAGAAATTAATTTTTAATTTATTTAATTAGGAGGTAATTATGGGTAGAATAAAAGATATTACATCATTGGTAGAAACAAAATTTATAAGTTTATATAATGTTAAATATTTAAACAAAAGTAATAAAGAAAAAAGTTGGACAGTAGCATCAAGAAAGAAAAAAGAGGTATTAGAAGGGATTTATTTTGATAATGAAAAGGATAAAGTAGATGCTGTAATAATATGTGCATATCATAAAGATAGTGAAAAGCTAGTTATAATTAAAGAATTTAGGGTGCCTATAAATAAATATATTTATGAATTGCCAGCAGGGCTTGTAGATAGTGATGATGAAAATTTTGAAAGTGCTGTAAAAAGAGAATTAAAGGAAGAAACTGGTTTAGATGTAATAGAAATAAAAAAAGATCTAAGTTGCAATCAAGTATATTTATCACCAGGAATGACAGATGAATCTGCAGCATTTGTTTATTGTATATGTGAAGGTGAGATTAGTAATAAATTTTTAGAAGATGATGAAGATATTGAAGCTATTTTAATTTCACAGGAAGAGGCAAGAGAAATAATAAAAAATAATATTATTTCTTTAGATATTAGAGCCTATCTAGCATTACAATCATTTTCTGTTTTAGGGGAAAAAATGTTTATATAATTTATTGAAATAGAAATCATAAATCCTT
>NZ_JANKBY010000543.1:0-1463 GCF_024621905.1 Terrisporobacter muris | reverse complement strand
CTTTTTTTTATTACAAATAATTATATTATTATATATTTCTATTATTATGTTGCTTATTTAGAACAACCACAGTCATGATCATCGTTATTGCATCCGCAGTCGTCACCGCATCCACAGCTATGCCCTTCTTCGTGATGGTCATGAGAACATCCGCATCCATCATGATGGTGGTGATCATGTTCTTCTGCCATTTCTTCTGCCTCGAAAAACTCTTTTTCCATTTGCTCATATGTAGGTAGAGATGCCTCTGTATCATATTCTTCCCCTGTCCAATCTGCATACATCATTTGATCTCCATTTGTAAGTATCATTCTTCCAGCCATTGTTATATTATCAACATATTCTAAGAACTCGATTTCTTTTTGTAAAGTATCTCCTTCTAATTCTACATCGTCATCTGTACATCTTACTATTAATACTGGTGCAAAATATCCTTGTTTATCTTTAACATTTACTACTATGTCTAATATACCTTCAGCACCTTCTTCAAATTCACTTAATAATACATTTGTATCTATCATATCTTGAGGAACTAATAAATCCTCTATTAGGTATTTTAAAACTCTTTCTTTAACTAATTCTTGTGACATTATTATTCTCCTTTCAATGTTTAAAACTCACATTGTTAAAATATCATTATAATTTATTTCCTTTATATAGTATAATACATTTCATGATTTTTCAATCATCTTCACAATTATCATGTGCAAATATATCATAATTACTATATAATTGTCATATTTTATAAATACCCAATTGCTTCCTCTCTAGTCATAAAAAAATGTATTCCAGTTGTAGACTCTACCCATCTATCCTCATTGAAGTTTTCAGCTATAGCCCACTCACCAACTTTATAAATAAAACTTTCATCTACATAAGATGTAGCTTCCTCAAAAGATTCTGTTGAGTCTTCGCTTTTAATGCTAAGTACCTTTGCTTTATCACATCTACATGAGTTTCTTGTTGCTGAGGTTCTTTTGGCATCTCCTGGTACTAGAAGTTGAACTATTCTATAGTTATAACATTTCTTATATGCCAAAAATGCACCTTCACTTGGACAATACATTTCATAGTATTTTGTATTATGGTCATATATAACATCATCTAATAATGTATTTTCCAAATCACTACCAAATAAATTAGCTCCTTGAAAGTTGACACCCCTTAGATCACTTCCTCTAAAATCTACCCCCACAAGATTAGCATCTTTAAAGTTAGCACCTCTAAGGTCCATATTTACAAAAGTTCTACCTTGAAGGTTTTGTCCCTGAAAATTTAACTCCCTCATACAATCCCCCCTAATAATATATTATCTCTTCGCTCAATTTATAATTGTTTTTTACATTAAAAATATTATCTTCCTTTAATATATTATTCTTTCTATATGGAAATCCTTTTTTACCATGATAAATAAGCTTTCTACAATTTGTTACTTTTCAGTTTACATAAATCTTACGATTTTC
>NZ_JANKBY010000542.1:0-1466 GCF_024621905.1 Terrisporobacter muris | reverse complement strand
ATCTATCAAATTAATACTTTTCATTCCTATTAATTAAATCATTCCGAAAATATAAACTATATTATAAATTAATACGACAAATTCTTATCCATTTATTGTATAATTTATATATATTTTCTATTTTTATGTATTAAAGATGCACATTAACGATAATAAGATTGGGGGAAATATTATGAACAAAAGAGATAAATATTTTTTTGCTGTATCTTTAGGCATTGCTATATCATCTCAAAATGTAATATCTATATCCAATGCAGAGTCGCTTAACTCAAGCTCTGATAGTGATATATCTATTGCTAGTGATGATAATTACAATGTAAAAGTCACTGCGAACTCAAATAATTATAAATCAAATACTTTAAACAAAAAACAGCCAGATCCCGAAGAATATGGTACTTATAATATGGGTGGAAATGCATCTAAAGCTTATAGATTTAGTGATAATGTTTCTTCTATTAAAAAAATAAATTTATCTAATCCTAAAGCAATCGGTAGCGGAACTGTAACATCGAACTCTTTAAATGTAAGAAGTGGACCGTCTACTTCAGATAAAGTAATCGGAATCTTAAATATTAATGAAACTATTGAAATTTTAGGTAAAAGTGGTACTTGGTTCAAGGTTGATTTTAATGGTAAACAAGGATATGTATCTTCAAGTTATTTAAAGTTAAACCCTGTGGAAAAGGGTATAGATGTAAGTAAATGGAATGGAAATATAGATTGGAAAAGTGTAAAAAACTCTGGTGTTGACTATGTAATAATCAGAGCTGGTTATGGTACCTCAACTGTAGATCCAAAATTCAAAACTTACATTGAAGGTGCAAAAAGTGCTGGACTTAAAATAGGTATATATTGGTTTAGTTATGCTACTAGCACTGAAAAAGCTGTTCAAGAAGCACAAAAATGCTTAGAAACTCTATCACCTTATAAAAGTAGCATTACATATCCAGTGTTTTTCGATTTTGAATACGATAGTGTAAGATACGCAAAAGAAAATGGAGTTACTATAACAAAAACTTCTGCCACAAACATGGCAAATGCTTTTATAGACACAGTAAAAGCTAAAGGATACGCTACAGGTATATATACTAATAAAGATTTTAGTAGTACTTATTATACGGATAATCTTATTGATTCCAATACTTTATGGGTTGCTCAATACGCATCTACCAATACATTTGGAAGGCCATATTCTATGTGGCAATACTCTGAGAAAGGCTCTGTACCTGGTATAAGTGGATATGTTGATTTGAATTACACTTATTTGAAAAATTTTGGTAGTAATTCAAATATTGAAAATCCAAGTACCCCTTCTACAGAAAAAGGCGTTACTACTGATAATGTTAACTTTAGGAACAGTGCTTCTACTTCTTCTAGTATTATAACTACTATTCCTAAAAATACTACTATTGAGATTATAGATAAATCTATTTCTGGATGGTATAAGGTTGAGTACAAAGGTGTTA
>NZ_JANKBY010000541.1:0-1478 GCF_024621905.1 Terrisporobacter muris | reverse complement strand
TGATTACTAAAAAAAAATAGAGTTAACTTAACTCTATTTTTTCATTTTTATTTTTCTAAATATTTGCATATACATATTCTTTATCATCACTAAATGTAAAGCAATAATCTGGATTTATATCTAATATGTCCTCTATTTCAGTACTATATATCATCTCGTCTATTAATTCATTTTTGCTTGTTCCTTCCAACCAAAAATCTATAATTTGGTCTTTATCGAACAATCTATCAATATCATAACTTGATTCAAGCATATCATCTAGCTTATCCCTAGTATAATCCTTTAAATCTTTACTATTACTATATATTAAATATTCATCAATTTCCGTATATCCGTTTTCACATAAATCCATATAGTATGAATCACATGCCCTTATACTAATTTCTTTGATGTGCCAGTTACACCAGGCAAAGAATGTTATCTCATTTATATCTATCTCATTACTATTATAGTATTGAACTACTTCTTCTAACTTATCTTTTTCACTTAATAAGTACTCCTTTAAATTACTATCTTTCATATCTAAATAAATACTCTCAATTATTTGTATAGTTCTAGTGTCCATATTGTTAAACTTATGTATTAATTCTTGTAACTCTTTGAAAAATAATTTATTAATAACTTCGCTTTTATTTGTAATCATCATATTATCTCCTCCTAATTTATTGGAACATAGAAAAATCCCTAGTTGTAATATCTACAACTAGGGATCTTTTATTTATAAACAACTATTCATAATTTGTTTAAATATTATTTAATTATTCTATAGCCCAAGCTCTGTAACTTTTTCCTCTTTAGCTATACCACCTTTTCCACAACTTTTACATTTTAGTACAACAGGGTAAACTTGTGCTTTTTCTAATATAGCCGCTAAAATATTTAATCCTAACCCACATAATAGTAATATTTTTGATATGCCGAAAAATCCATCATAATCTATAAAAACAAGTAACCCCATTATTAACATTAAACTTGTTCCTATAATTGTCATTTTTACTGTTTTCTTCTGTCTTTTTACATCTTCCCCACAAGAGCTACAAGAAAACTTTTCTGTCCAAGCATATTCAACCTCTTTACAATCATCATTTGTACATTTATGTACTACTCCTAATTTAAAAGGGTAAAGTACTAAAGATAAGTACGGAATTATATATATACAATTAACTCCTAAACTCATTATAAAATCCATAGTAAATGCTCCAATAATAGCCATTGGTATTCCTATCTTAAATGTAAGTGTAAGTAGATGTAAAGCAAAGTTCCTAGTTTTCATTTCACTTCCGCATTTGTCACAATATTTCATTTTAGTATCCTCCCACATTATCATCTTTATTGTTTAATTAGAACATTATTAATCGTTTATAAAATTTTAATTAGTTAATAGATTAATTTTTATCATTCTTTTAATTTCATATTATTTATTAATTGCTTTATCCATCCCTCTGTGTATCCAAGTTCTCTACACATTTCTTTTATAG
>NZ_JANKBY010000540.1:0-1479 GCF_024621905.1 Terrisporobacter muris | reverse complement strand
AGAATACAAAAGTAAATTTGTTATTCTTCTATTTTCATTAATTTATCAAAAAAATGCCTTTAAATACCCATTTTTTTAATATTATATTTTAAATAATATTTAATTCCTTGTACATAACAACGCCTCTTTGGTAACATTCTAGCTCTTTTTCTTTTGATATACTAGAATACAACTTGCCTAATTCTATGTATAAACCAGCTAATATTTTCTCATCTTTTAATCCATTTGCAATTTCTATACATTTATTTAAGTAATCAATTGAGTTTTCTACTTCATTTTTATTCTTATACATATCAGCGTAGAATTTTAATGATTTATACTCATAGTATTTATCTTTATTTTTAATAGATGAAACTAAGGCTAATTTACAATATTTCTGAGCCATATCATATTGACCTCTTGTCACATAAGACTCTATCATATTAAATAAACTTTCCATCATATATTGATTTTCATCCCTCTTTGTAAGATCATATACTTTTTGCGAATATTCTAAGTACTTATCCATATCCCCCATCTCTGAATAAATTTCGCTCATAGTAAGATATACTTTAGCCAGTCTACTTTTATTTTCTTCTTTTTCTATTATTTCTAATGCTTTATTAAAACATTCTTTAGACTCTGCATATTTACCAACACTTAATAAGTTTTTAGCTTTTAATACTAAAATACCTACCTCTTCTTTTATGCAATCTTCATTATCCATTCTATCTATTTTCTCCATAAAATCTAATGCTTTTTGCGGTTGGTTTAATTTCATATAACATTCAGATATCTTACTATACAACTCTTTATATATATCAGCATCTTCTATGTTACTTTCGTCTAGTACCTCTTTTGCAAACATAAAATGAGTTAAAGCTCCCTTATAGAATTCATCTAACATATATATATTACCTATGTTAACATAGCTATTGTATATCTCATCTTTATCTTCATTTTTTATAAAATAGTATAATGCTTTTTCATAATAATATACTGCAAAAGAATAATCTTCTCTTTTACAATTAATTTCAGCTAATAGCTTATTACATTTCCCATAATTTTCAGTTAGTTTATATTTTTTACATATATCTATAATTTCGTTTATTTGTTCTTCTGCCTTTTCTAAATCATCACATTTAATATATATTTCACTTTTTAATATAAGGTTATCTGTTATTTTTTTAGATTGCATTTCCTTTGTCTCTAATAGATAATCCACGCTTACTCCAAGCTTATCTGCTAAATACTCTAATAACTCATAACTAGTATGTGATTTATCTCTCTCAATATGACTTATTTGAGCAGCTGTAATTCTATCTCCTGCTAGTTCTTTTAATGTCATATTCTGTTCTTTTCTAAGCTTTTTTATTTTTTCCCCTAAACTTAGTATATTCATTTATTATTTGCACCCCCTTTTTTTAAGTTGTTCTTAATTTATAATATAATTATAACTTATATTAATATTAAAAACATCATTAAAATTTACTTTTTTTT
>NZ_JANKBY010000053.1:0-16145 GCF_024621905.1 Terrisporobacter muris | reverse complement strand
TGCATATTAATTTTCATATGTGATTTTAATAAAAATACAATGAGTTAATTACTATTAGTAATTTATGAGAGGAGTTTTACATATGAGTTTATTTGTTTTCGGACATAAAAGTCCTGACACTGATTCAATATGCTCAGCAGTATCATTAGCATATTTAAAAAAACAATTAGGGGTTGAAGCTAAAGCTTATGCTTTAGAAGAACCTAGAAAAGAAGCTAAGTTTGTTTTAGACTACTTCAAGGTAAATGCACCAGAAGTATTACCAGCTGGGGCAATAAAGGGACAAAATGTTGTTTTAGTTGACCACAACGAGGTTGCACAAACTGCAGATGATATAGCAGAAGCTAACTTAGTAGAAGTAATAGATCACCACAAAATAGGATGCCTTTCTACTGACCTTCCAATATCAGTAAGAATAATGCCTGTTGGATGTACTTGTACAATAATCTATAACTTATATAAAGAAAACAACGTAGAAATACCTTATGAAATAGCTGGATTATTATTATCTGCAATATTATCAGATACATTAATATTCAAATCTCCAACTACTACAGAAAAAGATAAAGAAGCTGCTTTAGCATTAGCTGAAATAGCTAAAGTTGACTACGAAAAATACGGAATGGAAATGTTTAAAGCTGGAACTTCTTTAGAAGGATTCTCTATAGAAGAAATAGTAAACATGGACTTCAAAGAATTCGACATGAGTGGCAAAAGAGTTGGTATAGGACAAGTTATGACTTTAGATATAGATGCCGTTTTATCTAAAAAAGAAGAGTTCTTATCTTACATAAATGCAACTGAGTTTGACATGTTAGTTCTTGCTGTAACTGATATAATAAACGAAGGTTCTTATTTAATCTACAAAGGTGAAGATAAAGTAATATCTGAAGCTTTTGGTGTAGATGCTTCTCAAGGTGTATTTGCTGAAGGTGTTGTTTCAAGAAAGAAACAATTAGTACCTAAATTAACTGATGCGGTTAAAAATATATAATCAAAATTGTATAACTAGGAAATAAAAAATGACACAGATTAATCTGTGTCATTTTTTATTTTGAAAGTATTATAGAATAGTACTTTCTTTATAAAATATTTTTCTGCTCATTGTTACAATGGTTTATTCATTCTGGTGTTTGTGTTTATATTTTTAGGATTTACTTTAAATATTGTAAATGATGTAGCACCAGTTGTAAATAGTATTTATTTCTATTTATACCATTTACTACATTTTTTCTACTTCTGGATAGTCTACACCGAACTTTTCAACTGTCATAGTTTTTATTTTTTGATCAGCTTTAGGTCTGTCTCCTCTATCAACTGGAGTATCAGCTATTTCATCTACTACATCCATTCCTTCTATTACTCTACCAAATCCAGCATATTGTCCATCTAGGTGTGGAGAGTTTTTATGCATTATGAAGAATTGAGAACCAGCACTATTTGGCATCATAGTTCTTGCCATAGAGATTACCCCTCTCTCATGTCTTAAGTTGTTAGCGAACCCATTACTATTGAACTCACCTTTTATTGAATATCCTGGCCCACCCATTCCAGTTCCTTGTGGGCATCCACCTTGAATCATGAAACCTCTTATTACTCTGTGGAATATAATTCCATCATAGTAATGGTTATCTATTAAGCTTATAAAGTTATTTACTGTATTTGGAGCTATATGAGGATATAGTTCAACTTTTATAGTTTTTCCATTTTCCATTTCTATAGTTACTATAGGATTTTTATTTTCCATATTTTTACCTTCTTTCTTTAGTTGTTATGTATTTTCATATATTATTATATACTAAGTTGTAAAAAAATAACTACTCTATTATTTTTTTACCATGCTTAAAAACAGTTTAATAAAATATCTGTGGATATCTTAGCATTTCTATCCACAATATCCACATACCTTAAAATTCATTTTTATCCACTATATTACAAAGTTTTTATTTGTACATATAAAAAAAACATTACGTTTTATAATCATATTATCCACATAGTTATCCACTTATCTACAGCTTATCAACATCTTATTCAACCCTTATCCACATTTTCAAAAACAATTTACAGAATTTTTCATCATTATTTTCTTATATTTGATAAAATCCGACAAATGTTTTATATATATTGTAGTGATCTTCTACACTTCCAAGTTCCCTTACAGAATGCATAGATAAAATTGGACTTCCAATATCCACAGAATTAATGTCTAAATGTGTTGATGAAATAGGCCCAATTGTTGATCCACCTCTCTCATCAGATCTATTTACGAATTGTTGATATTTTACTCCACATTTTTCACATATACTTTTGTATATTCCTGCCGAAAAAGCATCACTTGTATATGATTGATTTGCGCTAATTTTTATTACAGGCCCACCACCCATTACTGGTCTATTTGTAGGATCATGTTTTTCAACAATATTAGGATGAAGAGCATGAGCCAAATCTGCCGATATCATAAAAGATGAATAAATAGCTGAAATGAAGTCTTCTCTGTCTTTTTTCAAACTTATACAAATTCGTTCCAATAGGTTTAGTAACATATTGGAATCAGCTCCTTGTTTTGTAGAACTTCCTACCTCTTCATTATCAAATATAGCAACTACATTTATACCTTTTTTACCTTTTGAATCTATTAAAGCATATAAACTAGCATGTGCCATAGACAAGTTATCTAACCTAGAAGAAGATATAAACTCTTCATTTGGACCAATTATGCTTCCTTTTTCATATTCATATAAATATAAATCAAAATCAAGAATATCTTCTTTATTTATATTTAATGCTTTACTTATTTCCTTTAATAGAAACTCATCTTTTTCTAATGTTTCATTTAGTAATCCTACTAGAGGTAGTGTATCTTTTTGTTTGTTAAACTTATAACCATCGTTTACTGTTCTATTCATGTGAATAGCTAAGTTTGGTATTATACAAATTGGTCTATTTATATTAATTATTTCTTCTCTTGGACACAATATATCTTCAGATTTTAATACTACTCTACCTGCAATTGATAATGGTCTATCAAACCAAGTACTTAGTATTGATCCACCGTAGCCTTCAGTATTTAATTTTAAATAAGTATTTTCCACAGTCATTTCTGCATCAGGTTTAATCCTAAATGTAGGTGAATCACTATGAGACCCTATTATTCTAAAGCCTTCTTGCATATTGTCAGAATTTACTACAAAGGCTGTTAAAGAAGATGCATTCTTTGTTATAAAATACTTTCCTCCAACTTTCAGTTGCCATTTCTCATTCATTTTTAATTCTTTAAATCCATTTTTCATTAGTAAATCTTTACTAGTTTTTACTGCATTAAATGCAGTTGGACTATTATAAATATAATCTATTAAATTCTCGGCAAATTGTTTTTTCATAGCTCCTCCTATTAAACTAAGTCTAAAGTTGTATATTCTTTATTTATAGTTTTTATACCCTGATTATCGAATGCTATAGTAACATCTGGACCTTTTAAGGCAACTACTGTCCCTAGCCCAAACTTAGGATGATGTACCTTAGCACCAAGTTTCAAGTCGTCTATGTTGCTTTCATTTGATGTATTTTTTATAGTTGCATTTGCTTTTTTAGCTGCTTCAACCTTGTTCATATTATTCATCTTGTATTTTTGAGTATATTTATCAAGTATATTATAATTAGCTTTTGAAAAAGATAATTCTTTTTGTTCTTTATTTAATCTTTCTATACACTCATCTGGCAACTCTTCTATAAATCTAGATGCGATTGAAGGATTAGTTCTACCATATAGAGTTCTCTTTCTTGTCAATGTTAAGAATAATTCTTCCTTTGCCCTAGTTATTCCAACGTAACAAAGCCTTCTTTCTTCTTCTATATCGCTATCTTTCATAGATTGAATAGCCCTAGAAATTGGGAATATTTTTTCCTCCATTCCTGCTAAAAATACAACCGGGAATTCAAGACCTTTTGATGAATGTATAGTCATTAATGAAACTCTATCTTCTTCTTCTTCTTCATTATCTGGTTCTGCATTAAGTGCAACATTTGTTAGGAATGATTCTAAACTCTTATCATCACTTGAACTCTCAAACTCTAGAGCAACTGATATAAGTTCTTGTAAGTTTTCTAATCTATCTTCCCCTTCATTGTTCTTTTCTTTTAACAATTCATCCTTATATCCTGTTATATCTAATACTTTTTCAATTACTTGGCTAACAGTATATATTCCTGTAAAACTTCTTAGTGTGGACATTAAATCTACAAATTCACTTATACTTGCTCTAGCTTTTCTCGATATATCTGAGTTATCTTCTATATCAATAAGTACGGAATAAATACTTTCTTCTTTTAAACTAGCTCTGTCTTCTATTTTTTCTATAGTTCTAAGTCCTATACCACGTCTAGGAACATTAATTATTCTTTTTAAAGATACATCATCCTGAGGATTTTGTATTACTCTAAGATAAGCTATAATATCCTTTATTTCTTTCCTTTCATAGAATTTTATACCACCATAAATATTGTATGGTATCCCCGCTCTATTTAAAGCATCTTCCACAGAACGAGCTTGGGCATTGGCTCTATATAAAACTGCAAAATCTTTGTAATCTCTATCTTCATATCTTTTCATATATGAAATAGTATTTATTATGAAATCACCTTCTTCAATTTCATTTTCTGCCAATTGAATTTTTATTAGCTGCCCTTCCTTTTTATCACTCCAAAGTCTTTTTCTTTTTCTTTCTGTATTATTAGCAATAACATGGTTAGCTGCATCCAATATTACTTGTGTTGACCTGTAGTTTTGCTCAAGTTTTACTATTTTAACATTATCATAATCTCTTTCGAATTCAAGAATGTTTCTTATGTCAGCGCCTCTCCAACCATAAATACTTTGATCATCATCTCCAACAACACAAATATTTTGATGTTGCTTAGCTAATAATTTTATTAACTCATATTGAGCTTTACTTGTATCTTGATATTCATCGACCATTATGTATCTAAATTTATTTCTATAAAAGTCTAATACATCTGGACATTCTTTAAATAACTCAACTGTTTTCATTATTAAATCATCAAAGTCTAGTGCACTATTTCTTTTTAAACGATCTTGATATAGGGCATATATTTCCCCTACTTTTGTTTTAGATATATCTCCTTCATTTAATTTTAAATACTTTTTAGGAGAATATAGTTTATCCTTTGCATTAGATATGCAACTTAATACATATTTAGGGTCAAAGGCTTTATCACTAATGTCCAACTCTCTCATACAGTCTTTAATTAAAGTTACTTGGTCTGGACTATCATATATAACGAAACTTCTGTTATAACCTATTTTATTTATACTTTTTCTAAGGATACGAACACAGCAAGAGTGGAATGTTGTAATCCACATTTCTTTAGTATCGGTTCCTTCCAAAGTTTCTTCTACCCTTTCCCTCATCTCATTGGCAGCCTTATTAGTAAATGTTATTGCTAATATATTTTCGGCTTTAACATCCTTATCTTCCATAAGATATCCTATTCTAGTAGTTAAAACTCTAGTCTTTCCTGACCCAGCTCCAGCAAGTATTAATACAGCGCCTTCTGTATTCTCTACTGCTTCTCTCTGAGCGGGATTTAATTTTTCTATTATATCTGAAATCATATATATCCTCCTATAATGCTCATATAAATATATTTTAATCTAATTCTGATTTTTCTTCAAATTTCATAATACTATAATAATTCCCATGAATAAATTATAAAATACTATTCCTCAAAAAAAGGCCTTAGGACTTTGGAGAATCCTAAGGCATAGGTTAAGGGTTATTCTATTTTCAAACTATTTTGAAATAAAATAGGTTGAGGGCAATTTAAAATTCACTTCGATCATATAAATGAAATAGCTTCGTTACCACTTTAAGCCACTATGTGAGCGCTATGATAATATAATTTCATTATATGTAAAAAGTGCCTAACTTCAAGTTAGGCACAATATCTTCAAATAAAAATTTTTATTAAGATATTTCTCCTTCCCCGAAGAAATGGCTTTATATTATAGGCAGGTCTCCTGGCTCTGCTTCATCCTACTTCTTTTCCTTCCCATGTTTTCCACAGTGGTTAAAAGTTTCGTCCACATTACAGTAGCGGGGGCTGCAAAGGTATCTCACCTTTTTCCCTATTAATCTTAAACAAGAACCTAAAATATTTTAATTAATTTAATTTTGAACTAATATAATTATAGCACATAAATAAAATAATTTGTTATTTTTTACCAAATATTTCGATATATGTTTTCCTAAAATATTTTAATTTTTTATTATTTTCTTCAAATACATAGCAACAATATCTGCAAATCTTTCTATATCCTTAGTATAAATAAAGTCTTTGCCATAAATCATTTTTTCTGCATCTAAATCGCTTTCTTTGCCAGTAAAAACTCCCAGTACAAGTATACCTTGCTTTCTTGCTTTTCTAACTTCTAAAGCTGTGTCTTTCACTCCAATAATACCTTTATATGATGCTTCTCCTCTTAAACTTCTAGATCTATCTTTCCCAATTTTCACATCATTAGGCTTTCCATCACTAAGAACTATAAGAATTTTATTTTCTTCTTCTCTTTCTATTAAATCATCACAAGTTGCCTTTATTGCTAGTCCATCTCTATTATTTCCTGCTGAAAAATATTCGAATATATTTTCACAAGAATTAATATCATCGTTATAATTTCTATATCGTTTCAATATGGTGTAATCTAAAAAACTTAGATATCCCATAACCCTATTTGGAATACCTACAGAAGTTAATGCCATAGCAATTATATATGCTTGTATAGCCACATTAAATTGATTTCTACTTTGTGAGCCGCTGGCATCTAGCAATATATCTATTACATATTTTCCTTTTTCATTTCGTATATCTTTATAAAATACTTTGGTATTATTACTTCTTCCTATTCTCCATGCCCTATTGGCACAAATAGTTCCTCCATCAGAATAAATTCTATCAATAGCACTTTCTTCTACTAATATTCTTGATATACTTTCCTTTAGTTTATTAATGCTTCTTTTATGTAATTTAATATTATCTCTATATTTATATAAATTATTTTCTTTTTGCCTAGTAACATATTTTAGTTGAAAAGCATTGTTACATTCACTACGCAATACTCCATCTGTGAAGTGAATTCTACATCCCTCATGAATACCTCTACAGTGTTTAGTTTCAAATTTTTTCACTTCACTTTCACTCAAAAAAGTTTTTCCATAGTAATATCCTACCTTGTCGTAAATTTTTTGAGCCATAACTTCATCCACATAAATTATCCTATTTGGTGATTTTTCTAAATCTCCATAGCCCATTTCACCTAAATTTTCAACTAACATAGAATTACTTATATTATTAATTTCACTTTCTATAGTTTCTGTTTCTTCATCCATATATAACTCTTCATACATAAAATCTGAAAAAGTATCAAAATCTACATTTACATTTTCTATATCTTTCTCAATTACTTGAGAATTTTCCATTTGAGAGTTCATTATAACTTCAAAATAAGTTAAATAAATTTCATCCAGCCTTTTTAATATAGTCATTAAATCATCATTACAATCAATAGCCTTTATATCTCTAATTATTCTTCTAGTTAAACCATCCACTACAGGATGCCTGTCCATAGCTTGAAGAATAAAAGTATACCTTAATGTCTGTAATATATCTTCCTTATGAATTTTACTATAATTCACAAGTACATCTTTGTAAGCTTTGCTTCTTATTTCTGCTACACCTGGTCTCTCATTTATTACCTTATCTTCTACTATAGAGTTAAGAACTAGCTCAATTAAGGTATATAATATATCCTTATTATAGGATTTTTTTATTCTACTCATTAGGTATTTTTTTATTATATCCCAATCCAAGTACTTCCTTCTTGCTCCAGCAATTATACCAAAATATAAAGAAACATCCTTAGATGAATAATCTTTTTCACTGGAGTCTATATCTTCATCATACATACCAGAAACAGTCCAAGCCAAGTTATTTACTCTATTTTCAAACTCATAATTGTTATATATCCAATTAGTATTCACACTCATGCTCTCACCTACTTTAGGTTATTTTAAATTAGGAAATATATCTTTGCTTTCCCATTTTTCTGGTATTCTTGTTCTAATAATATCCTCAACAATTTCTTTTTCATAAATATCAAAAGTCTTTCCTGTAAGACCCATATTTATAGCAAGAGTTGGTCTAAGTCCTCTTTTAATAGTTTTTAAAGCTCCTATTAATCCTCTTAAATCTATTGCTTTTGTAGATATTTCTCCATTTTGTGATTTTAATTGTAAGTCCAAGAAAATTCCTGCAAATTGGTTTAGCTTTTCTGAATCTGTGCAAGGAAACTCTCTTTGCAATATCATCATTAATTTATCTTCATTTACTGCTGGTATATCTATTACTAAAAATCTAGAAACTAAAGCTTCGTTTAATTCCTTTGTTCCTGCATATTCATAATTCATAGTGCCTATAAATCTAGTAGCCGGATGAAGATTTATTCTTTCATATCCAGGCACATCTATAACCCTTCTATAGTCTAATGCCGAGTGGACCACAACTATGGCATCATTTTTTGCCATGTTTATTTCATCAAAAACTCCAAAACCACCATGAAGCGCACATTCATATACAGATCCCCTTCTAAGTTTTACTTCATTATCAATGAAAGTATCTGTTCCAATTAGTGATGAACTGTCTGTATTTATATGAAAGGACGTATTCCACTGTGGTCTCCCGAATATCTCTGATAAATTATCTGAAAGTAAGTTTTTACCCGTAGCCTTTGGTCCAGATAGTAATATATTTTCTTCTTCTAAAATAGCAGATATGCACATAGACAATATATCTTCTCCAATATAGAATGCTGGTGATTTTGTTACTCTATGCTCCACTTCTTTATCGACTTTAAATTCTTTTCTAAAATGTAATACATCCTCTATAAGAGAATCACTTACCCCTTGAATTTTTAAGTTTTCTATTATATCCATAATAATCTCCTTTTGTAAGTAATACTTGTTATTATTATATCCTTTTAATTTGTTTTCTAATTAAAACTATTTAGTTTTTGCACTTAATAAAAGTATAGTATATTTGTTTAAAATTAAGTAATGTTTTTAGTATTTTATATAAAATCAAAGGTTATAAAATTAAATTTCTCACCTTTAACTAATTACAAATATTTTTTTAGTACTTCTATACCTTTATTTATTTCATCATATGTAATTACTAATTGCGGCAGAATTCTTATAACATTTTCATCTGTTTTTAAGAATAGTACTCCTTCTTCAATACACTTATCTATTATATCTGGTGCATTAACATTTAGCTCTACACCTATCATAATACCTTTTCCCCTTACCTCGATAACCTTATGACTATTAATATTTTTGATGTAATTCATTATATATTTTCCCTTAAATTCAGCTTCTTCATAAAAACCTGGTGTTTCTATTTCATCAAAAACTACTGATACTGCTGTCATTGCAATGTATTTCCTCCAAAAGTTAAACCATGATCTCCTGGATGTAGCATATCACTTGTTTTTTTATTCGTTAAAACTCCACTTATCAGAAGCCCCGCTCCTATACCCTTATCAAGAGCTACTATATCAGGTTGTAAATTATAATGATTATAAGCAGATAATTTTCCAACTTCTTCCTATACTACATTGAACTTCATCAAATATAACAAGAATATCTTTTTCATGACAAATTTTTATTACTTCTTTTAATAATCCTGGCACGTCGGTAAGTAGTATTAATTTTTATGCTTTCAATTCCTTTGCTATGGCTGATGCTGCCAAATCACCGTTAATATTATAAGAATTCCCATACTCATCCACAAAAGCCTAATGCATTTCCACCTTTGCTATTTATTTTTAAAACAAAATCCTTATTAACCTTTCCTGAGAGAACCATTTAAACCACTTCCATAGTATCTTCATCTGTATATCTAAGAACGTTTATAAATTCTTTTTTCATATTTAATTTATCTAAAACTGCATTAATTTCTTTTCCTCCACCATGAACTAAAACCACATTTATTCACACATAGCTCATCAGTATGATATCTTCCATAACAGAATCTTTTAATCTATCATTTTGCATTGCTGAACCACCGTATTTTACTACCATGGTTTTACCACTATATTTTTCTATATATGGTAAGCTTTAAACTAAAATTTTAGCTTTCTCATCATTAATCATTTTTTAACTCCATAACTTCCATTTATTCTTACATACTCATAAGTCAAATCACATCCCCAGGCAGTTGACCTTTCTTAACCCATATGTTGTACCTCATCTTTTAATCTAAAATCCGCAACTTTCTTTCTTTTTTAATACATCTATTACAAATTTTTCACTAACTCCATGTGGTAGAGCCATAAATAAAAAATCACAATTATCTATGACTTTTTCATTTTCCATACACTTAATTTTATAATTTTCTCCTAAATTAGAATAAATATCATTTATATATTCATCAATAAATAAATTTGCCCCTAGAGCACTTATTTCAACATCAGAATGATTTGATAGCAACCTTATAAGTTTCACTCCAACATACCCAGTAGCTGCTATAATTCCAACTTTCATTTTATCCATTTATATTTCTCCTTATTTATTTACATTAAAAAAGCCTCTCAGTAAAATTACTAAGAGGCGAAAATCCGCGGTACCACTCTAATTAACAAAACTCACTATGTTCGTATCGGCAACGATATATCCTCGTTACCACTTCAGATAAATCCTTTGATCAAAATTCGCTTCGTATAATACTCTTTGTCTAACAAATAAGTTCTATTCACTCTATCTTTTAAGGCAAGATTACCTATTATGCTACTATCTTCTTCACTGGATTTACATATTTTGTATTTATTAATGAATAATATACGTATTTTAAACACCTGTCAATATTTTTTGATTATTTTTCTAACTTTTTATTTGCTTATAAATTTCATTTCTAATTTTACTAAATATCTTATGATATAATAAACATAATATGACTCATATTATAATTAAATAAAAATTTTAAATTAATTGAAAGGATTACATATGAAAAGTTTTAAATTATATCCAGAGATACTTACTTTTGATAAGTGCGAAGAATTTTGTTCAAAATTCAATATAAATAAAAATGATCTAATAATAACAAATGAGTATATCTATAAACCATTTTTTGAGGCCTTCATTAAAGACGCCACTATAATATATAGAAGAGATTTTGGTAGTGGTGAACCTAGTGATGTAATGGTTGAAAAAATTTATAATCAAGTCAAAAATATTGATTATAAAAGAGTTATAGGAATCGGTGGCGGAAGTATATTAGATGTAGCCAAACTTTTTGCTTTAGAACAAATCACACCAGTATGTGACTTATTCGAAAAGAAATTTGAGCCTGTTAAAAATAAAGAATTAATACTTATTCCAACAACCTGTGGTACTGGTAGTGAAGTTACTAATATATCTGTTCTTCATTTAAGCTCAATTAATAGTAAGTTAGGTCTTGCCCATGATGAAATTCTTGCTGACTATGCTGTATTAATACCAGAATTATTAAAGGTATTACCATTTAAAGTTTTTGCTGCCAGCTCAATTGATGCTCTTATTCATGCAATTGAATCTTTTGTATCTCCAAAGGCTTCTGTTTTCACGGAAATGTACTCTGTAGAATCTATGAAAATGATTTTAAATGGATTTAAAAATATTGTAGTTAATCGAAAAGATGACTTAAATAATCTTCTATATGATTTCTTAATTGCTAGTACTTATGCAGGTATCGCTTTTGGTAACGCAGGAACTGGTGCTGTTCACGCAATGAGTTATCCTTTAGGTTCAGTTTATCATGTCCCTCATGGAGAAGCTAATTATGTTTGCTTTACAGAAATATTTAAAACATATAAAAAATTAAATCCAAATGGAAAAATTAAAAGACTTAATAATATTTTAGTAGAAATTCTTAATTGTTCTGAAGAAGAGGTCTTTGAAGAGTTAGAGAAACTACTTTACAAAATACTTCCAAAGAAATCTTTAAAAGGATATGGAGCCACTGAAGAAGATTTGCTACTTTTCACAGACAATGTGCTTACTAAACAAGGAAGACTCATGTCAAATGCTTATGTTACCTTAGACAGAGATACTATTTATAATATTTATAAAACTTTATATTAAAAAATAAGAACCTAGCCACGTGGCTAGGTTCTTATTTTTTAGAAACGTAGTTGCCTGAAGCGACGCAAAGGTATCTCGTTGGCGACATGAGCGAATCGAATTTTTTATAATTCAAAATAAGTCTTATCATTTAATTTATTAATTACAGCAAAATTATTATCTACTTCTATTTCAGTGATAGAGCAATTATCTATTCTAAAATTCCAATGATATTTATAATCATCACACAATAAATAAGAAATTATATTTCTAATTGTACCTCCATGAGAACAAATGAGTACAGTTGAATTTTCATTATCACTTATTATTTTCTTCACTTCATGTCTTACCCTTATAAAAGTATCTACTAAACTTTCACCATTAGGATACTTGTATTCAAATCCTTCTTTTATCATTTTTTCTATTTCTTCTGGGTATTCCTTTTCTATTCCTTTAAACGAGAGACCTTCAAAATCACCAAAATTTATTTCATTCAATTGACTTCTCTCTTCAATTTGAATATTCTTAATTTCAGCCAATTTTTTAACTGTTTCTTTAGTTCTAGAAAAAGGCGTTGTATATATTCTATCTATATTTTCATCTTTTAAATATTGCGTAAGCTTATTAGCTTGCTCATTACCTTCTTCACTTAATTTGCTATCTGTAAGCCCAGAAAAAGCTCCTCCTTCATTACAAATAGTTGTACCATGCCTCACTAAAATTAACTTTATCATTTCATCACCTTAAATCAGAATAACTATATAGGAAAATAATAAAAATATTAACTCTCCTAGTTCAATAGTACATCCTAATATATCTCCTGTTACACCATCAATTTTCTTATAAATATGATTTTTAAATAAATAATCAAATATCATTACCACCACAATAGATAGCAGTAGTATTATAATATTAAAATCAGTAGATAAAAATATAAACTTACTAATAGCTACAATAATCACAATAGTATATACTATGGCAGTTATAAACATACCTAAAGTTGCCTTCCCAATAAATATGTTACCCATACCAACTTTCCTTGGTGTGACAGTCTTGTAAAGCATAATTATAACTCCCAAGCGAGATATCATAGGCATAAATATTATCAAATACATAAGGTTACTATTGATTGCAGAATTTAATAATCCTATTTTTATTAATACTAAAAATAGGATTGCTAAAAGAGAGTTTGTTCCCAGCCTAGAATCTTTCATTATTTCCAACATTCTATCTTTATCTCTATTACTATATATGGCATCAAAGGTATCTCCTAAGCCATCAATATGTAAACCACCCGTTAATATAACCTCTCCTGCAACAATAAGTATTGATGTTATAAATGGATCAAATATTCTAATTGCTAAACTTCCTATAAAAAAAGAAATCAATCCTATGACAAATCCAACTAGTGGAAAATATACTATAGATTTGTGGAACTCTTCATCAAATCCTATATCTGCTTTAATAGGTATTCTAGTCATAAATTGTAGTAATCCTATAAATCTTTTCATAATTATCCCTTCACTTTCATAGGAATTCCACTTACAACAAAATAAACCTCATCACTATATTTACTTATTAATTGATTAGCTCTACCAACAAAATCTCCATAGATTCTAGACAATTTATTTTCTGGTACAATTCCCATTCCAACTTCATTAGTTACTATTACAAAATATAAATTTGTTTGCTTAACAGCTTCTAGTAATTTATTTATTTGATCTTTTATATAGTTTTCCAATTCATTTAATTCTTCAGAAGTAGCTTCATCTACTTCTATTCCATAAGTAAACATCAAATTATTAACCATAAGAGTAACACAGTCCATTATTACTGTGTCATGAGTTTTATCCAATTCTTCCACTATTGAATATATATCTTTATATATTTCATAGGTCTTCCATTCTTTTGGTCTACTTTCTTGGTGTTTTTTTACTCTATTTTTCATTTCGTCATCAAATGCTATCGATGTGGCAATATATGCCGTTTTATTATTCTGTTTTATACAAAGAGATTCTGCAAAATTGCTTTTTCCTGATCTTGCTCCCCCTGTAACTAAAATGATATTGCTCATAAATGTTCTCCTTTAGATATTTATCTTCCCATATCTATTTCATCAAATGTCGCCATATTTTTATATACATAATTTGCAGCTTCAATTATGTTAAAAGATAATGCTGCTCCACTTCCTTCTCCTAATCTCATATCCATATCTAAGAATGGTTGTAACCCCATAATATCTAGTGCTTTTTTTGTCCCTGGTTCTGCAGATAAATGAGATGCTATCATATAATCCTTTGTATTTGAATTAATATGATAAGCTAACAGTGCTGCTGCATAAGATATAAATCCATCTAATACAACAGGTATTCTATTGGCTGCACACCCTAAAATCACACCTGCCATAGCGCCTATTTCGAATCCACCCACCTTAGATAAAACATCTACTGCATCTTTTGGATTAGGTTTATTAAGCTCTATAGATTTTCTTATTACTTCGGCTTTGTGTTTAATCAATTCTTTCTTTAAACCTGCACCTATACCAGTAATCTCTTCTGGATCATAATTTCCAAAAACTGAAACTATAGCTGTAGATGGTGTAGTATTTGCTATTCCCATTTCTCCTATACCAATTAATGTATAGTCATCTTGTATACATTTTTCTGCCATTTCAATTCCTATAGATATACACTGTTCAGCTTCTAATCTAGTCATAGCAGGTCCTTTTGCCATGTTAGATGTTCCTTTTCTTATTTTATAGTCAACTACACCTTCTATTTTTTCATCACAATTTATTCCTACATCAACTGCTAATACATCTGCTCCTACAAATTTTGAAATTGTTCCCACACCATTTATTTTTTTAGGGAAGTTTTGAAATTGTAATATAGTAATATTTTGAGGATCTGGTGCTACTCCTTCTTCGTAAACTCCATGATCTGCTCCGAAAGCTATTATAACTTTTTTTGATGTATCAAAATATTTTCTACCATATATCCCAGCCAGTTGGGCACAAATATTCTCCATCTTACCTAAGCTTCCTGTAGGTTTTATAAGTCTATTTAATCTCTCTTCTGCTTGTTTTATATATTTCTCTTCTAATGGATAAATATTTCTTGATATACTTTCTATTAAATTCACTGTTGCTATCCCCCTTATATTTTTTGTTTTTGTAATTTATTTAAAATGTCTCTTATTTATTATGTTTCATACAATAATTATATTGTTATATATAAAAACTATCTAGTATTTTGTGTATTTTTTAAACATTTCTTGGAATCATAGGTATTTTTATCTGATAGAATAGTATCTCTTTATAATCAAAAAATATAAGTAGATAAATATATTTAAGGAGATGATTGAATGGAAAATTTCAATGATTTAAAGAACCTATATGAAGATGGTTATAGATGTATTTATCAAGATGGAACTGAAGGTAATAGAAATATATATCTGAAAAATTTCGATGAAGAAAAATCTAAAGTAGTAAATCTTCAGGATGAAAATGAATTTTCTCAGTTCCAAGATTATATTAGTGGTTTAAGAATGTCATAATAAAAGGGAGCATAAGCTCCCCTTTATTATTTTAAAACAAATTGACATAATAATATATATTTTTATAACTCAATATATAATTTTTACTATTAATCTTTAATAAAACATAATTAGATGGTTACAATATCTTCTATTTGGTAGTCACTATTTGTTTAATAAGTTCTAGAAGCTCTTTTCTATCAACTTCTAGATTCTTCTTTTTCTCCTTATACTCTTGAAAGTTAACAACTTTTGACATAGTTTTCTTCATAAACTCACTTCCCAACTAAGATTATTAGCTTATATAAGTAATTCTAGGTTATTTTGTTTTTTCCTCTTAATTATTTAATATTTTCCGTAAAATTTATTAGATTCCTAATCTATAAAATCATAAATTGTAGAATTATTTGTTATTTTATTATTTCCTAATTATTTTAATTC
>NZ_JANKBY010000539.1:0-1498 GCF_024621905.1 Terrisporobacter muris | reverse complement strand
ATTAAACATAGTCTGTTTTGTTTAAAGTTAAAAATAGTTTAATTGCTTTTTCAAATATTAATAATATTTTAAGGGGGAAAAATTATGTTAAAAACAACAAAAATAACTGACCCAGAATTATATGCAATAGTAGAAAAAGAACTAGAAAGACAAAAATACAATATAGAAATGATAGCATCAGAAAGTTCTGCGCCAACAGAAATACTAGAACTTATGGGAAGTGTATTTGTAAATAAAACAGAAGAAGGTCTTCCAGGTAAGAGATATCAAGCAGGATCAGAGCATGCAGATGAAGTAGAAAATTTATGTATAGAGAGAGCTAAAGAGGCCTTTGGATGTGAATATGTAAATGTTCAAGCTTATTCAGGAGCAACTGCAAACTATACAGTATTTAATGCTGTACTTGAGCCAGGAGATAAAATCCTTGCAATGAGGTTAGATCATGGCGGACATTTAACACACGGTTCACCAGCCAACTTTGTAAGTAAGATATTTAGCTATGAACACTATGGTGTAGACCCAGAAAGTGAAACAATAAACTATGATGAAGTAGAAGCAAAAGCATTAGCTTTTAAGCCTAAAATGATAATAGCAGGTGCTAGTGCTTATCCTAGACTTATAGATTATGAAAGAATGAGAGAAATAGCTGATAAAGTGGGTGCATACTTAATGGTAGATATGGCTCATATATCAGGACTTATTGGAGCGGGAGTTATTCCCTCACCAATACCATATGCAGATTTTTGTACATCTTCTTGTTCAAAAACAATTTGTGGTCCTAGAGGTGGGTTTGTAATGTGTAAAGAAAAATATGCAAAAGCATTAAACAGAGCGACTTTCCCAGGAACACTAGGCTCTATACAAATAAACGGTATTGCAGCTAAAGCTAATATGTTTAAAAGAGTAAGAGAACCGGAATTTATTGCAACGATGGAAAGGGTTTTGGATAATGCTAAATACTTAGCAAAAGAATTAGAACAAAGAGGATTTAGAATAGTAAGTGGTGGTACTGATAATCATACGGTATTAGTTGATTTAAGAGATAAGAAAATAACTGGTAAACAGTTTGATCGAGCTCTTGAGTCTATAGGTATAACAGTAAATAAAAATACTATTCCAAATGATTCAGAAAGTCCATTTGTAACAAGTGGTGTACGTATAGGACTTACAGCAGTATCAGAACGTGGATTTGGACACGATGAAATAGCTGAGATAGCTGAAATTATGGAGAAAGTTGCAGATAACATAGAGAATGAAGAAGTTTTAAAAGAATGCAAAGTTCAAGCAAGAAACTTAGTTTCAAAATTTCCACTATATCCACAAGGGTATTTTGAAGATTAAAATAAGCCTCTCACAGTAATAAGGATATTTATATAAATATTCCTTTTGCTTAAATTATTAATTGAATTGTTGTAATTATAATTTTATTCCTATTTTAGTGTTCTATACAAATTAATAAATTGAAAGATTTTAAAGAAAAAATAATTTTATGTGAGAT
>NZ_JANKBY010000538.1:0-1500 GCF_024621905.1 Terrisporobacter muris | reverse complement strand
CGATCTAAATTTTCAATTAAATCAAAAGATGTTTATAATACCTTAACATGCAAAAAAAGATATATATTCAAATAACTAAAAAATTATTTGAATATATATCTTTTTTAAAATTTAAATTTCATGATTCTTTTAGGTCTACCAGCACCGTCTGGAAATTGTTTACCAACTATATCAATATAATTACATTCTTCCAATCTGTTCAACATTCTATTCGTTGATCTAATAGAAATACCACAGTATTTAGATAATTCACTTGTTGTAAAACAGTCTATTTTATATTTGTCTACCACATTATAAATTTTTAATATTTTATTTATATTTAAATTAGTTTTTGTTGCTATTTCTAATATTTTTTCGTCTATCTTCTCTTTCTTTTTTCTTTTAACATTATTAATAGGTCCTACACTAATACCATCTTCATATACTACATATGCAGTATTTTCATCATATTTTTTTGCTTTAATCATTGCTATATTAGAATTGTATTTAGCTTCAATTGCTGTTTTACCATAACCTATACCTATTGATACAATATGTAGTGATTTTTGCGAAATCCAATCTAATATGCTTATTTCTTTAAAGTTATTTGTTTTTCTTTCAATAATTTCTTTTGTAGTAAAAAGCAAGTATGTATTAAAACTTACTTCAACAATTGTAGCCTCAATATCTCTTCCAAATTCATAAACTATATCACTTACCTTGTTCTTCTCTCTTATATAATAATACTCATTTTTACTTATCAGAGAATATTCACTAGGCAAATCTATTTCTATAAACATTGAAACAAGTTGACTATTTTTATTAACTTTAGCTGTATATTTTAAATACAGCCTTTCAAATGAATCCATTATTACACTTTCTGTAGGTATTGCCATATAATTTTTTATATTCATATTTTTTAATTCATTATTAACTTTACTTAAGGCTGTAACAATACATACATTTTTATTTTCCTTTAAATTTTTTTTATGAAATTCAAGTGCTTCTTCATTTAAATTTCTATAATTTTCTAAATTCAGTTCATATAACTTTATATTTGTATCATTTAGATTTACTCCAACCATATCAAAGATTTGCTTTAGGTTTGATTTTGAATATGTATCAATACTTAAATCTTTTATATTTTCATTAAAATATTGCGCTTGAAATAGAGCATTCAAAAGAGAACTTTCATGCAATTGAAAATACTCCCACATTACTTCTTCTTTTATATTTTGTTTTGCTAAATAATAGCTTATTATACCTGCAAACATAATTCCATCGTATTTACTTTGTATTTTGTTTAAAATATCTAACACTTCTATATAATCATTATAGATATATATTTTTAATTCTATAGAATCCATTTGAGTTTTAACAATAGGTTCAACTTTACTTGCAATAGAATCAGGTGCTAATAGTGCAACTTTCATAAACATCAATCCTCTCAAAATCAGCATTTTATATTGATTTTTGGCTTTTGCCGTATTTTTTTATCGATATATTGTATTAATTACATAT
>NZ_JANKBY010000537.1:0-1503 GCF_024621905.1 Terrisporobacter muris | reverse complement strand
AATAATATTAAAAACAAATACTATTTTAGGAGTGAAAAATGAAAAATAAAAAAATTATTAGTATTTTATTGTCTATTACTATTATAATATTTTTTCCTAGATTGTCTATTTCCAAAGAGAATAAAAATTATTTTTTTAATTATGGAGAAAATGAAATATTTTTAGACGATTTTACACAAATATGTTTAACGCCAGGTAAAAATGAGACTATGCTTAATTTTTCTTGGTATAGTAAATTTTCAGATGGAGTGAGTAAAATAAAGATATGCGAAAAAGGTGGAAAAGAAATAATTTACCAAGGGAAAAGTGTGAGTATGGGGAATGGGTTTACAAGTAATAAGGTAACGGTTGAAAATTTAAAAGCAAATACGACATATATTTACTCCTATCAGTGTGATGGGCGATGGAGTAAACCCTTAGAGTATGAAACAAAAGATTTTCAAAATTATTCTTTTATATTTATGGCAGACCCGCAAATTGGAGCATCATCAAAAAAGAAAAAATCATATGAAGAAGGAATAAAAAAAGATGCGAATAATTGGGATAAAGTTATAAGAAAATCATTAAATAAAAGTTACGATCCTAGTTTTATAGTGTGTGGGGGAGATGAAACTAATACAAAAGAAGAGAATTATAATAAATCTAAGGTAGATATAAGTAATTTAGAGTATTCAGGTTTTTTGTCACCAAGTTATTTGAGACATATGCCAATTGCAAATGCCATAGGAAATCACGATAAGGATAATGAAAATTTTTATAATCATTTTAATATGCCTAACATAACTAATTTAGGAAAAACTGTTGCAGGTAGTGATTATTATTTTACTTACGGAAATACTTTATATTTATTTATTAATACCAATAATTTAGATATCTGTGAACATAAAAAGTTTGTTGATGAAACTGTTGAAGAAAATAAAAATATTAAATGGAAAATAGCAGTATTTCATCATGATATATATGGAGGAGGGAGACATAAAGATGATGAAGATATAAAAATATTAAGAAATAATCTTCCATCTATATTAGAGGATAATAATATTGATTTAGCTTTATGTAGTCATGATCACATATATTCTAGAACTTATCCTATAAAAGATAAAAAAATAATGGATTTTGAAGTAGAAACCCTAACAAACTCAAAAGATAAAGTAGATGTAATAAAAGATAGTAAGGGAATAACTTATATAACAGGAAGTTCATCCACAGGAAGTAAGTTTTATAAAGAAACTAAAGATAAAAGTAAGTATATCAGGAAAATTTATTGTGAAGAAATACCAACATATACTGTAGTTAAGGTTAGAGAAAACTTAATAGAGATAGTAACTTATGAAACAAATAAGAATAAACCTATTGATAATAAAATAATTATACATATATAAAAGAGAAGAAATGACTTTAAAGAAGTTGACACACGCTATGATGGGATATGAGGTCATAAAAACAAAAAGAGAAAAAAGAGAAAATGAAAATAAAAGTATACTTACAATGAAAAATTTCTTT
>NZ_JANKBY010000536.1:0-1522 GCF_024621905.1 Terrisporobacter muris | reverse complement strand
TTATAAAATATACAAAGAACATGCATTTTTTCATAAAGTGAAACATACTATAGTTGATATAGACGAAATATGTTTTTACCGATTTTTTTAATGAACAATATGTATAAAGAAGGGGTTAGATTATATGGGGGCTAAAAAAGAGCATACTTATGAGAATTATGTTTTTGGAGATTCATCATCTTCATCAAATGCTATGAAAATGTATTTAAAAGAGATTGAAGAATACAAAATGCTAACACCGAATGAAGAAATTGAATTGGCAAAAGAGATAGATGACTCTATACCTGAAGCTAAAGAAAAATTTATCAATGCCAATTATAGACTAGTTGTCAGTATTGCAAAAAAGTACAGAAAAGAAAATGTTGATATGCTAGATTTGATTCAAGCTGGAAATATAGGTTTAATCAAAGCAGTTGAAAAATATGACTACAAAAAAGGCTTTAAGTTTAGTACCTATGCAACTTGGTGGATAAAACAAAGCATCACAAGATATATTGATGATTGCGAGAATACCATAAGAATTCCAGTTCATCTTCATCAAAGAATAAACTTCATTAAAAGGAAAAAACAAGAGTTATCTAATGAATTACAAAGAGAGCCGTCATTAGATGAACTAGCTGAAGTATGCGATATGGAGCCTGATAAAATTCTTGAGATACTAAAAAGAGATAAAAATGTAGTATCTTTAGACACTCCTATTAAAGAAGATGAAGATAGTTCTTTAGTAGAATTTATACCATCAGATGCAAATTTAGATGATGTAGTTATTCATGAAGTGGAACAAAAAAATCTTCGAGAGAAGATAGATGAGCTTCTTACAGGACTTAATGATCAAGAACAAAAAGTATTAAGAATGAGATTTGGATTAGACGATGATGATCCGAAGACTCTAGAAGAAATAGGAAAAGTATTTGGGGTTACAAGAGAGAGAATTAGACAAATTGAAGCTAAGGCTATTAGGAAGTTGAGACATCCTAGTAGACTTAAGCAACTAAAAAATTTCTATTAAATTTAATATTAAATGGGTGATTATAAATTTGTAATCACCTATTTTTATGTAAAAAATTATTTTAAACAATAGTGTGCGTATGTATGTTAATAGTAAAAGCCTAAGTCCTTTTATTTGTTAAGATATATAGCTGCATAGCAGATTTTCTGATTAAGTAGTTAAAATAATAATCATCTTCATGATTTTCATCGATATTATAAAGCTTAGTGACATCCATACCAAGCAATAGATTTAAACTGTTTATGCGATTAAACTGTATGCAAACGTTTAACAAGAAATAAACAAGACTTAAGGATAGTAAGGAAAAAATAACAATAACTGTACCACTCATAATAAAACCTCCCATGAAATCTTTTATTAAGAAAATTGTACTATACTTATTCCTTACTTTCACTATAAAAAAAACTACATTAATTTTGTAAATAATAAAAAAAAATATGCCAATATTTAAAATAATACAAATAACTACAAATATATACAAACGAAATTTGTAGATAATTATATTTATGTTAT
>NZ_JANKBY010000535.1:0-1524 GCF_024621905.1 Terrisporobacter muris | reverse complement strand
ATAACTATAATTTCTATTATTAACTAAAAAATATGTTTACATATTTTCTAAGTTTCTTTTTAAGTTAAATTATTATACTCCTACTGTAAAACAATTACTAAAGAGGTGATAAATATGGCAATAAAATCATTTAAACGTTATGAAAAAAAATTTTTAATAACAGAAAATCAGTATAATAAATTAATTCCAAAACTTCTAGATTACATGAATCCAGATAAATACTGTAAAAACAATAATACTTACAGTATTTATAACATATATTACGACACAAAAAATAATGATGTAATAAGGCACTCTATCTCAAAACCATATTATAAAGAAAAGCTTAGGCTTAGGAGTTACAAAGTTCCAACCAGCCTTGATGAAAAGGTTTTTTTAGAACTGAAGAAAAAAATCAAAGGCATTGTAAGCAAAAGAAGACTTTCTCTTACACTAGGGGAGGCTTATGACTTTATATATAATCATAAGATACCTATGGTTAAGGACTATATGGATAAACAAGTACTAAATGAAATAGAATACTATCTTAGTAAAACAAAAGTTTATCCTACCGTATTTATATCTTATGAAAGAAACGCTTTCTTTTGTAAAGATAATCCCGATTTTAGAGTCACTTTTGATTCAAAAGTTTTAACGAGAAGAAATCATTTGCGATTAGAAGAAGGTAGCTCTGGTGAAGATGTAGTTGGAGAAAATAAATATCTTATGGAAATTAAAATATTAGGTGCAATACCTTTATGGTTTACAAGAATTCTATCTGAACTAAAAATTTATCCAACTCACTTTTCAAAGTATGGAAATGAATTTATGAAGTATTGCTTAAATAATAGAGAAAATAATGAAGTGGGGGTTGAGGTTGAAATATGTTAGATAAAATAATGTTATCAATAACAGGAGAATCTGTTACTATTACGAACTCACTATTGATAGTAGGTACATCTATTATTTTAGGAATTTTAATAAGTGTAGTTTACATGAAAACTAACCAAAAATCCAATTTAAGCTCAGGATTTAGTACTACTTTAATTATGTTGCCTGTAATAATATCTATAATTATTTTATTAGTTGGCAACAATGTAGCTAGAGCCTTCTCTTTAGCTGGAGCATTTTCTATAATTCGCTTTAGAAGTGCCCCAGGAGATCCAAAAGATATTGCATATATATTTTTTACTTTAGCAATTGGGCTTACTTGTGGTATGGGATATATTGCTTATGGCTTTTTATTTACTTTAATTATATCTGCTGTAATGATTGGATTACATATTACAAAATTTACAGAACCTAAAGATAAAACTATGCAACTAAAAATTACTATTCCAGAGGATTTAAATTATGAAGGTATATTTGAAGATATATTAAATAATTACACTAATTATTATAATATACAAAGAGTTAAAACTAGAGATTTTGGTTCTTTATTTGAATTAACTTATATTATAAATCTTAAGCATAATATAAATCAAAATTCTTTTATAGATGAACTAAGATGTAGAAATGGTAATTTAAATATCACACTTACTCTTT
>NZ_JANKBY010000534.1:0-1524 GCF_024621905.1 Terrisporobacter muris | reverse complement strand
ATAATATGAAGTATTTACTTTGCTACTTTGTTTTAATTTTTATTACAGTAATATGTGGTGGATTATATATAAATTATAAAAACTCAGATAATATTCAAGCTAGAAATGCATGTTTACTTGATGCAGATAATAAAAGTATTATTTATAGTAAAAGTGGTGATGAAAAAATTGCACCTGCAAGTACTACAAAAATGATTACTGCCCTTACTGTAGCAGACTATTGTAATATTAATGAAGAAGTCACAGTAGGGGATGAGATTAAATTTGTATTTAATGACGCTTCAAAAGCTGGGCTAAAAAAAGGTGATGTGGTAACTATAAAGCAATTATTAGATGGACTGCTTCTCCCTTCGGGAAATGATGCAGCCTACGTCTTGGCAAGATATACAGGTGAAAAAATATCTAATGAAAAACTATCTATGGAAGATGCTATTTCAAATTTTATGATTTATGCTAATAAAAAAGCTGTCTCAATTGGAGCTAATAATTCTAACTTTATCAGACCAGATGGATATGATGTAAGTGGACAATATACTACGGCTAAGGATTTAGCTTGTATAGGTGATGAATTTATGAAGTCAAAACTATTAAGTTCAATTGTATCAAAATATAAATTGAATGATGAATATCCAAACGGTAGTCAAGTTAAATATGAAAATACTAATGAGCTAATAAATCCTTATAGTGAATATTATTATTCTGATATAAAGGGTTTAAAAACAGGAAGTTCATTAAATGCTGGGAAATGTGTTGTTTCTGTTGCTGATATAGATAATAAGACATATATTTGTGTTGTAATGGGCTCAACAGATAAAGGAAGATGGATGGATAGTTTGTGTTTATACCAAAGCATAAAATAAGACTCATAAAACTTATGAGTCTTATTTAGCTTTTTAAAAAATTTAAAAAGTTTTCTAAAATCCTAGCAGTTATGCCCCAAATAACGTAATCTTTATATTCATAAAACCAAACAGGATATTCACCTATGGCAAATTCATATTTTTCTTTGTTTGGTATTTTATCATAAGGAAAATCTTCATTTGGAACTACTTTTACGTCATTTGTATACATATTTGCATCATATTTCATTAAATAGTCAATTGGTACTAAAAATATATGATCAACTTCATCCTTATTAATATTTAAGTCACTTATATCTTTTATTTCACCTAAATAAGGGTGAATGATTAAATTTGCATGTGATACATAAATATCCAAAGGTGATATAATAGTAATATTATCTTCGGTGGTACCGATTTCTTCGCAAGTTTCTCTTATACAAGCTTCTCTTGGAGTTTCATTACTTTCAATTCCACCACCAGGGAAAGAAATTTCACCAGGCTGACGCCTCATTTTTTTAGATCTTAATTCAAATAAAATAGAGTACTTTCCATTATCTTTTACTAAAGGTATTAAAACAGAAGCTCTTCTCATAGATTTGTAGCCATTTATATAAGGTTCATAATTATTAAATTTATCAATTATGTCTTTCAAAATAATGCCTCCTAAAATTTAAACTTATTA
>NZ_JANKBY010000533.1:0-1525 GCF_024621905.1 Terrisporobacter muris | reverse complement strand
CCTACTCAGTTTATTAAGAGAAGTAAATTTTTTGCTTTTAAATGTTAGTGTTCAAGAGGAGATTAACTTGGGAAAAGGTAATATTAAAATACTGATAAATGTGGACATAACACCAAATGGTAGATTTGAATTAAATAGTAAATAATAAAAATAAAAATCCTGGCCTCGAAAATAAGGCTGGGATTTATTATATTTAAATAAGTTTATAATTTATTTAAAAGGACTATCAACAACAGTAATTATATTAGAAGTATCTATCAAAGATGCCGTATTATTATATGATTGTTTCATGTTATATTTATTTAAAGAAGCAATGGAATTCAAATAATCTTCATCGTCTATAGGAATAATTTCGTAAATATTTTTATATCCGTTACTATACTTATTTACCCAAGTAGGTATACAAGTAACTTTTTCAATTTTTGCTTCCTCTTCATTACTTTTTTTACTTATGTCAATATTAACCATTAACCCATCTTCACTATATGCCCCAACAGTCTCTCTTCTTTGATTAGATATATAATTTCCTAAGGAATAGATTACAAGAGTTTCATTTTTATCATTTGAGGAAGTTATTGTTTCAACAGGTTCCACCACATGAGGATGAGAACCTATTATAATATCAATACCAGCATCACAAAGCTTTTGAGCTAATTGTTTTTGGAAATTTGTTTCATTTCTCGCGTATTCTATACCCCAGTGTAAAATAACAACCTGCATATCTGTATCCTTCATTTTATTTGTAGTAGAGGTAATAGTTTTAAAAGCTTTATCCACATTTAAAGAATCAAAAACATTCATTTTACCTTCGCATTCTTCTGATATTTTAATTCCATTTAAATATTTATTATCATCCTTTACATCTCCATAAGAATAAGATGTGATACCCACTTTAATATTATTTATATCTTTTATTATGTATTCATCATCAGCAGTATTTTCTCTTGTACCAACTGTATCAAAGCCCTTTTCTTTTAAAGTATATAATGTTCTATTAACACCTAAATCACTTTTATCAAAACTATGATTGTTTATTGTCGATAATAAATCAAAACCAGTATCTTTTAATGCATCAGCCAATTCATCAGGTGAATTAAACATAGGATAAGAACTGTATGGATATACTTCATTGCCAGCTAGCGTTGTCTCTAAATTAGCCAAGCTATAATCGGCTTTTTCAACATACTTTTTTACATATTTAAAATTATTTTCAAAATCATAAGTTTTAGTAGAAGAATCATACTGAGCCTGTAATTGAGGAGTATGAACCATAATATCTCCAGCAGCTAATATGGAAGCCTCGTAAGTCTCGGCATCTTCATTAAATACAGAAGTAATAGCATTCTCTTTTTTGTCTTCGTTTGTATTATTGTTTATTTTGATATGGATGAAAAAAACTCCAATAATACAAGTAACAACTATAATAATTTTAAATGATTTATTCTTATTCTTATTTTTTCTCCTAGATCTTTTTTTAGACATAAGTTATCCCCCTTTAATAACTAATTTCCACAAACCCCTTACT
>NZ_JANKBY010000532.1:0-1528 GCF_024621905.1 Terrisporobacter muris | reverse complement strand
CAATGTCATTTTTACTAGCTCCCATCAAGTACAGCAAGCACACCAACTTTATAAAAAATATATATAATCAATAAAATATAATAGTCCATTAGTTTTATTAATTTATGCGGTACTTGCTGTACCTTTTTAATTTTATATCTTTTATAACCTCTTTATGTATAAAAAGTACATCATTTAATGTACTCGTACACTATTAAAATATTAAATTTTCTGGTGACATAACTACCTCTGTTCTATATAATATAGAAGAAAACTATCATAGATTGCTTTATGAATATATATCTGAAAACTCCATTTTTATCAACTGGATTTATGTCAATATTTTAGACACAAATAATTGAATTTTTAACTTGCTCTAGCTATTTTTTCGCATTCATTTGGAGATATAAAACCAATACCTCCATGAATTCTTTTCCTATTGTAACAACCTTCTATATATTCAAATAACCTTAGTTTCGCAGATTCAAAATCAAAATACTTAACTCTACAAACTTCTTCTTTCTTTAAAATGGCATGAAAAGATTCTATACAGGCATTATCATAAGGACATCCCTTTTTACTAAATGATTGAATCATTTTATTTTTTGATGTATAGTTGCTAAAATCAGAACTCGTATATTGAGAACCTAAATCAGAATGAAATATAAGGCCCTTGTCGGACTTTTGAACTATAACTGCATTATCTAAAGCTCTTACTATTAAATCCGTTGTCATATTCCTATCAAAGGCGTAGCCTACTATCTTTTTTGTATGTAAACCCATGACTGATGATAAATAACACCAGCCATCTTTTATTGTGTGTATGTATGTGATATCTCCAACCCACTTCTCATTTATTGTGTTTGTTGAAAAATCTTGATTTAAAATATTCTCTTTAGTTTCTATTTTTACTTTGGTAGCATGGTGCTTAAACTTTTTTACTATCACTGATTTTAACCCTCATTCACTCATAATTCTTTGTACCCTTTTTATACTTACATCGAATTGTGCGCACCATAAATACCATTACTATCATCATAAATATACTTAATTTCTTGTTTTAAAATTGCTCTTTCAACATATGTTTTACTAGGTTTTTTGTACCTAAAAGAATAGTACGTACTTCTTGAAATACCTAACACTTTACACAATAATGCAACCTTATGATTTACTTTTAATTCATCGATCAATTTAACAATAGATTCTACTTCTTTGCAAGTATGCCCATATCCTTTTTTAAGATTTCATTTTCTTCTTTAATTTGAGATATCTCCCTTTTAAAGGCTCTTAATTCTTTTAATGTCATTTCATCTTCTGAGTTTGAATAGACTGGAGAGTTATCTTTTATCCACGTAGATATTGTTGACTTTAGTATGCCATACTCGCTATGTAATACTGCTAATGATTTTCCTGATTTATATGATTCTATAATTGTATTTTTAAATTCTTCTGTATATCTTGCCATTTTTAGACACGTCCTTTCTAATCTATATCTATTATAATTATTTCGACTAATTGTGTCTATACACTTATACTAACATCAGCTTTA
>NZ_JANKBY010000531.1:0-1537 GCF_024621905.1 Terrisporobacter muris | reverse complement strand
GTACTAATAAAAGTTAATACTTTATATAAAGATTATGTGGTTATTATAGCAAAGAGGATACACCTGTTCCCATTCCGAACACAGAAGTTAAGCTCTTGAGCGGCAATGGTACTTGGGGGGCGACCCCATGGGAGAGTAGCACGTAGCCACGTTATGTTCCAAGGTAGCTCAACGGTGGAGCACTCGGCTGTTAACCGATAGGCTGAGGGTTCGAGTCCCTCCCTTGGAGCCAAGAAAGTGCCGAAGTGGCGGAACTGGCAGACGCACAGGACTTAAAATCCTGCGAAACTTATACTTTCGTACCGGTTCGATTCCGGTCTTCGGCACCAAATTAATATCGCGGAGTGGAGCAGTTGGCAGCTCGTCGGGCTCATAACCCGAAGGTCACAGGTTCGAGTCCTGTCTCCGCAACCATTTAAATACTATGGCTCATTGGTCAAGCGGTTAAGACACCGCCCTTTCACGGCGGTAACAGGGGTTCGATTCCCCTATGAGTCACCATGCGGGTGTAGCTCAATGGTAGAGTTCCGGCCTTCCAAGCCGGCTGTGAGGGTTCGATCCCCTTCACCCGCTCCATTTATTTATCCCGGGACCATAGCTCAGCTGGGAGAGCACCTGCCTTACAAGCAGGGGGTCACAGGTTCGAGCCCTGTTGGTCCCACCATAAAACTTATAAATGCGGCCTGGTAGTTCAGTTGGTTAGAATGCCAGCCTGTCACGCTGGAGGTCGAGGGTTCGAGCCCCTTCCAGGTCGCCATAATACTTTTTTCAATACTATGCTGGTATGGCTCAATTGGTAGAGCAGCTGACTTGTAATCAGCAGGTTGTAGGTTCGAGTCCTATTACCAGCTCCATAATATGGAGGATTTCCCGAGTGGCCAAAGGGGGCAGACTGTAAATCTGTTAGCTGTGCTTTCGGTGGTTCGAATCCACCATCCTCCACCAAAAGAAGTATGCGGATGTGGCGGAATTGGCAGACGCACTAGACTTAGGATCTAGCGCCATTGGCGTGGGGGTTCGACTCCCTTCATCCGCACCACTTTTTAACTATACCTAGTATGCGGGAATAGTTCAGTGGTAGAGCGCAACCTTGCCAAGGTTGAAGTCGCGAGTTCGAATCTCGTTTCCCGCTCCAAACAAAACAAACAATATATGTGGGTGCATAGCTCAGCTGGATAGAGCAACGCCCTTCTAAGGCGTGTGTCCGGGGTTCGAATCCCTGTGCGCTCACCACTTATATATTGGGGATTAGCCAAGTCGGTAAGGCACATGACTTTGACTCATGCATGCGTAGGTTCGAGTCCTGCATCCCCAGCCATATAAATATGACTCATTAGCTCAGTCGGTAGAGCACTTGACTTTTAATCAAGGTGTCCGGAGTTCGAATCTCCGATGGGTCACCATTAATCTGGAGAGGTGTCCGAGTGGTTTAAGGAGCTGGTCTTGAAAACCAGTGATGCTTAACGGCACCGTGGGTTCGAATCCCACCCTCTCCGCCAATAGCGCCCAGATAGCTCAGTCGGTAGAGCAGGGGACT
>NZ_JANKBY010000530.1:0-1546 GCF_024621905.1 Terrisporobacter muris | reverse complement strand
ATAAATGTAAATAATTATAAATATTTTTTAGAATAATTCTAAATAATACTACCATACTATGAATTATAAAAAGTTCCGTCCATTACAAAGACAACTGTAATGTCTCTAAGATTTATAGATTTCCATGCATATCTACTAACTTAAAAATACGAAAGCCAAGAAGTAAATACTTCTTGGCCTTTATCTAAGCTTTGTATATATTAAGCAGTTTTTCTAGTCTTTTCTTTTTTATTCATCTTATCGTTTATATAATCAATAACTACTGCTATAGCATTATCTCCAGATACATTGGCAGCTGTACCAAAACTATCTTGAGTTAAGTATAGAGCTATCATTAAACTTGCAAGACCACCATCTGATGGTATACCTATCATTGGTAAGAAAGGTAGTGCACTCATTATTGCCCCACCTGGTGCTCCTGGTGCTGCAACCATTGCTATACCTAACATTAATATAAATGGCATTATTACTGATAATCCAAAGTCCATATTGTTCATCATTAATACTGCTACTGCAAATGATGTAACTGATATTATTGAACCTGATAAGTGAATTGTTGCACAAAGTGGCACACAGAATTCTCTTATTTCTTTGCTTACTCCGTTATTTTTAGCACATTCAACATTAACTGGTATAGTTGCTGCTGATGATTGAGTACCAACTGCTGTTAAATAACCAGGTATTTGATTTTTTAACATTTGGAATGGGTTTTTCTTAGTTATTGCTCCAGCTACACTAAATTGTATAACTAGATATATTAAGTGCATTGGTATAACTATACAGAATACTTTCCAGAATACTCCTAATATTGCCCAAACTTGGCCTGCATAAGTTATATTAGCAAATGTTCCAGCTATGTATATTGGTAATAAAGGTATAATTACTGTTGCTAAAGTTTTTGTAACTATTTCTTGGAACTCTTGGAATACTTTATGTAGCGTTTCCCCTTTACCATGATTTCTAAGAGCTGAAATACCAAGTCCCATAGTAAATGCGAAAACAATAGCTGCTGTTACATCCACCATTGGTTCTAATGGTATAGTAAAGAATGCAGATAACATTCCTGCTTCTGGATCACCTATTTGTGATGCTACACTTGAATCAATAAATGCAGGAAATACACTTGATGCCACAAGGAAAGCGATTGTCCCAGCAACAATAGTAGAACCATAAGCTATTCCTGTTGTTATTCCTAATAATTTTCCTGCCCCTGTTGCTAAATCTGCTATACCTGCTGTTACAAATCCTATTATTATAAATGGTATAACAAATTTTAAAAATGCTGAAAATAAAGTACTTGCAGTTATTAACACCCTAACTAATCCTTCTGGTGCAAAACTTCCTAAGATGATACCTACCACAATCCCCATTATAAGTTTAGGTACTAATCCTATTTTTTTCTTCATATCTCTTTCTCCTCCAAAAACTTCTATATTTTTACAATTCCATTATCCATTATATAAACATTGTTCTTAATATGTCAATGTCTCCTTTCTTGTTTTTTTCATATTATTTTTTTCATATAAATAAATATTTTCGACTTTTT
>NZ_JANKBY010000052.1:0-16185 GCF_024621905.1 Terrisporobacter muris | reverse complement strand
GTTAAAATATATGTATTATTACGAATATTTTCGACATTTATTTATAAATTAATCGCATTTTTCATTTTCTCATTAAATACTAAAGTTTTTTAGTTTAATCTTAACCTAAAAACTTATTTATTAAAGAAAAAAGAGTTACTTAATTATTTAACAATTAAGTAACTCTTTTTAAATTTATCCTAAAAGTATGAATTTTATAATGAATAAGATTGATAAAATTATCATAGATAAGTTTACTTCATCTTTTTTATTTGTAGCTAATTTTAATATTGTATAAGATAGTATTCCGAATATTATCCCATCACCTATACTGTTTGTAAGAGGCATAAATACAAAAGTTATAAATGCTGGTATAGCATTTGTAAAATCATCAAAGTCAATTTTATTAAGTGATCCAGCCATCATAACACCAACAATTATTAATACCGCTGATGTAGCTTGAGTTGGTATAGCTACAAATAAAGGAGCAAATAATAATGATAAAATAAATAATATTCCTGTTGTTATAGCTGTTAAACCTGTTCTACCGCCTTCACCAATTCCTGAAGCACTTTCTATAAATGAAGTTACTGTTGATGTTCCAAGTAAAGCTCCTGTAGTAGTCCCTATAGCATCTGCTAGCATAGCTTCCTTAGCTTTTGGTATATTACCATTTTCATCTAAAATATTTCCTTTTTCTGCAACTCCTACTAAACAACCTACTGTATCAAATAAATCTACAAATAATAGCGTAAATACTACAATCACCATATTTAAACTGAATACTTCACTTTTATCAACTGAAAATGCTTGTAAAAATACTGGTTTTAAAGAAGGTATATCAAATGACATTATTCCTCCTGGTAAAGCAACTAATTTAAGTGCCATACCTATAATTGATATTAATACTATTGAAATTAATAATGCACCTTTTTTATTTTTAGCAACTAACACTCCTGTCACTGCTAATCCAAATAAAGTTAATATAACTAGTGGATCATGCATATTTCCTAATCCACCATCTACTATTATACTTGCATTTTTTAAACCTATATAAGCTATAAATAAACCAACACCTGCTGTTACAGCATACTTTAAGTTCATTGGTATACATTCAATTATTTTTTCTCTTAAGTTTGTTACTGTTAGTAAAATAAATATTATTCCTTCTATAAATACTGCCATAAGGGCAAATTGCCAAGAGTATCCCATTTGTAAAACTATTGTATTGGCAAAGAATACATTTAGTCCCATACCTGGAGCTAATGCAATTGGATAATTTGCCATAATCCCCATAAAAAATGTTGCTATTGCTGCTGATAAAGCTGTAGCAACAAATACTGCACCTTGATCCATACCTGTTTGAGATAATATTGATGGATTAACTACCAATATATATGCCATTGTCATAAATGTAGTTATACCTGCCATTACTTCTGTTTTTGTATCTGTATTATGTTCTTCTAATTTAAAAACTTTTTGTAATAAATTTTCTTTTTTTGAACTTGATATCATTTCCATAATTTTAATCACCTTATCCCATATATTTTTCGTTAATGTTCCGTATAAAACTTATTTTTTCTTGATAATTCCTTTTAATAATTCGTGTTCCTTAAATACTTTAATAGAATAACATTTCACATTTTCTATGTCAATATTAATACCAATTTTTCACGAACATTTTTTAATTCCTATGTCATTATTATAGTCTTTTATGGTGTAAACACGAACTTTTTATTCTTTTTGCTAATAATATGCATCAAAAAAGAGAAAGTAATATACTTTCTCCTTTTTAACTAAGCTTTTAATAAACTTACTAATTTTTTTAGTTTTTCTTCATCTATACTTTTAAAAGGATTATTATCCTCTCTTATTGCAGTTCCAAAATGCCTAAAACAATACAATTAGCACCCAAACTCTTCGCTACCTGTATGTCTCTTTTCATTATTTTCAAATCTTCTTCAGTATATACAAATCCATTAGCATGTGGTCTTATCATAACATTTACAGGTATATCTACATTTTTCATTATACTTTCCATAAGTCCATAACTTGGTGTAAGTCCACCTTCAGTTAACGCACTTACAAGCTCAATTCTATCTCCTCCACATACTTCTATAGTTTTGCATCCTCTACAGTCATTCCTATTATTTCTATCATATATCTCTTTTAAATCCCCTTTTAACTATTATTTTCACTATACAATTGTAATTTTATTATTTATGTGACTAAGTTTCAACATTTTATAAAAAATCCACTTTGCTTAAGCCACTGCGTGGCGCTATGAAATTTTAGCCAACGACCTTGCTCAAAAAACAACTTTTTTACATTTCAATATTTGTTGATATTACTTAATTTCATAAGATTTACAGAAATTTAAGAACAATATAATTTCCTACAATATAAAAAGAGATAAGAATATATCTTATCTCTAATATTTTATTAATCTACTGAATCATACTCAACTTCAGTTTCAGGAACCTTAATTTCTCCATTTTTAACTTTATCAGCCATAGTATTTACATAATCAATTATATCTTGCGGTACTAGTTTTTTAGTGGAATCTGGTATACCAACTCCATCTTCTTTTAGACCGTATACTTTTTCTTTTCCTCCAGCTAATTTTCCATTTTTAAGCTCTTTAACTGTATCATACACACCAACATTTACTTTCTTTAAAGCTGATGTTAATACGTTATCTGGAGCTAAATTGCTTTGATCTTTATCTACCCCTATAGCATATTTATTTTGTTCTTTTGCAGATTCTATTGCTCCTAATCCTGTACCTCCTGCTGCTGAAAGTATTATATCCACTTTATTTGAATACATTTGATTAGCTATTGACTTACCTTTAGCAGCATCTGCAAAAGTTCCTGCATATTGAACATTAATTTCAGCATCTTTGTTAGCTTCTTTTACTCCTGCCATATATCCATATAAGAACCTTGATATAACAGTATTATCCATACCACCTATAAATCCAACATTATTAGTTTCAGTCATTTTTCCTGCTATAAGTCCAGTTAAATAAGAAGCTTCATTTTCTTTAAATAAAATTGGTGTTACATTTTCAGGTATCTCATCATAAGTTTCATCTATTATTGCAAATTGTTGTTCTGGATAATTTTCTGCTTGAGTTTTTATATCTGCCGCCATAGTATTACCTACACCTATAATTAGGTCCATACCTTCATCTGCTAAAGTTTCTATATTTCCAAGATATTCTGATGCTTGTTTTGATTCTATTACTTTTATTTCAATTCCTAAATCTTTTTCAGCTTGTTGAAGACCTTCATATGCAGATTGATTAAATGATTCATCATTTATACCTCCAACATCAGATACCATACCTACTTTTATATTTGTTTTTTCATTTGTATCTGCTTTGCTATTATTACAGCCAACTAGATTTAAAGCTCCTAAAATTATTACTGTACTTAAAGCTATTGTCTTATTTAATTTCATATTTATTCCTCCAGTGTCATTATATTGAATGTATATGTGTGTGTTTATTAAATAAAAATTAAGGAGCAAAAGAAAAAATTCTTTTGCTCCCCAATTTATATTATTCCCATTCAATAGTTCCTGGTGGTTTTGAAGTTATATCATAAACTACTCTATTAGCTCCGTCCACTTCATTAACTATTCTATTTGATATCTTTTCTAAAACATCATAAGGCATTTTGTACCAATCTGAAGTCATTCCGTCAGAAGATGTTACAGCTCTTAAACCTACTAAATAAGCATAAGTTCTTTCGTCTCCCATAACTCCAACTGTCTTAACATCTGGTAATGTAGCAAATGCTTGCCATATTTTTTTGTAAAGACCAGCTTTTTTAAGCTCTTCCATATATATAGCATCAGCTTCTCTTAAGATATCACATCTTTCTTTTGTAACTTCTCCTATTACTCTTATCCCTAATCCTGGTCCTGGGAATGGATGTCTAAATATTAATCCTTCTTCTATACCAAGCTCTAAACCTATTTTTCTAACCTCATCTTTAAATAATTCTCTTAAAGGCTCTACTATTTGGAATTCTATATCTTCTGGTATTCCGCCAACATTGTGGTGAGATTTTATTGTAGCAGATTCTCCACCATGTCCACTTTCTACAACATCTGGATATATAGTTCCTTGAACTAAGAAGTCCATTTTTCCAAGTTTATTTGATTCTTCTTCAAATACTCTTATAAATTCTTCACCTATGATTTTTCTCTTAGCCTCAGGTTCAGTCACTCCCTTTAACTTACCTAAGAATCTATCTTCACAGTTAACTCTGATTAAGTTCATATCAAACTTATCTCTGAATATTCTTTCTACATCATTTCCTTCATTTTTTCTAAGTAAACCATGATCAACGAATACACATGTTAAGTTATCACCTATAGCCTTATGAACAAGTACTGCAGCAACTGATGAATCAACTCCACCACTTAGTGCACAAAGTACTTTTTTATCTCCTATAGTTTCTTTTAATTGTTTTATTTTATCGTTTATAAATGAATCTGTAGTCCAGTCTCCACTAACATTACAAATATTGTATAAGAAGTTTCTAAGTATTTTATCTCCTTCTAAACAATGTTCAACTTCTGGATGGAATTGGACTCCATAAAGATTTTTTTCTTTATTTTCTATAGCTGCAACTGGACAATCTGCTGTATGAGCTATAACTTCAAATCCAGGAGCTACTGCATCAACTAAGTCAGTATGACTCATCCAAACTGTATTTGTAGATATTCCTTCAAATAATTTTGACTCATGATATGTTATAGATGTTTTTCCATATTCTTTTTCAGCTGTGTTACCTTTTCTAACAACTCCACCTAGTACATGAGACATTATTTGATGTCCATAACATATACCAAGTATTGGTACACCTATTTCAAATATTTCTTTTGATATAGATGGAGAGTCTAGTAAGTATGCACTATTAGGTCCTCCAGTAAATATTATTCCTTTTGGGTTTTTAGCTTTTATTACTTCTATGTCTGTACTGTAAGGTAATATCTCACAGTAAACATTGTTCTCTCTTACTCTTCTAGCAATTAATTGGTTGTATTGACCTCCAAAGTCAATAACTAATACTAATTCATGTTTCATTACATCATATCTCCTTGCATACTGTAGTTTGGTGCTTCTTTTGTTATTGTTATATCATGCGGATGACTTTCTTTTAATGAAGCTGCTGTTATTTTAACAAATTCCGCTGTTTCTTGTAAGTCTTTTATAGTAGGCGCTCCACAATATCCCATTCCAGATCTTAGACCACCTATCATTTGGTATGTTATATCTTCTGCTTTACCTTTATAAGCAACCATTCCTTCAACACCTTCTGGAACTAATTTCTTAGCTCCATCTTGGAAGTATCTATCTTTTGAACCATCTTCCATAGCTGCTATAGATCCCATTCCTCTATAAGTTTTGTATGATCTTCCTCTATAAAGAACTGTTTCTCCTGGACTTTCATCAGTTCCAGCGAACATCGATCCCATCATACATACATTTGCTCCAGCAGCTAATGCTTTAACTATATCTCCAGAGTATTTTATTCCACCATCTGCTATTACTGGTATGCCATACTTAGCAGCAGCTTCAGCACAATCCATAACTGCTGTTACTTGAGGAACACCTATACCTGCGACAACTCTTGTTGTACATATCGATCCAGGTCCTATCCCTACTTTTACGCAGTCAGCTCCAGCTTCTATTAATGCTTCACAACCTTTAGCAGTTGCAACATTTCCAGCTATAACTTGTAAGTCTGGATACGCAGCTTTTATCTTTTTAACAGCTTCTATAACACCTTTTGAGTGTCCATGAGCACTATCTAAAACAATTACATCTACTTTTGATTCGTATAATGCTTTTACTCTATCTAATAAATCTCCAGTTATACCAACTGCTGCACCACATAAAAGTCTTCCCCCTTTATCTTTTGCAGAGTTTGGATATTGGATTTTCTTCTCTATATCTTTTATTGTTATTAAACCTTTTAAATGATTTTCTTCATCTACTATTGGTAATTTTTCAATTTTATGTTTTTTAAGAATTTGCTCAGCTTCTTCTAAAGTAACACCTTCTCTAGCTGTTACTAAATTATCTTTAGTCATAGCATCTTCTATTCTTTTAGACATATCTTTTTCAAACTTTATATCCCTGTTTGTTATTATTCCAATAAGTTTTTTATCTTCATCTATTATTGGAACTCCTGATATTCTAAATTTCCCCATTATATTGTCAGCATCTTGAATTGTATGGTCTTTTGTTAAGTAAAATGGATCCACAATTACTCCACTTTCGCTTCTTTTTACTCTATCAACTTCTGAAGCTTGTTCTGCAATAGACATATTCTTGTGAATTATACCTATACCACCTTGTCTAGCCATAGATATTGCCATTTTTGATTCTGTAACAGTATCCATACCAGCACTCATTAATGGTATATTTAATTGTATTGTCTTAGTTAAGTATGTTTGTGTATTTATCTCTTTTGGTAATATTTCAGATTTTTGAGGTATTAATAAAACATCATCAAAAGTTAATCCTTCTTTTATTATTTTAGCCATACTAATTCTCCTTTCAATTTAGCCCACTTTATATTTAAATATTTCAAATTTTTTATATAAAAAAACCTGTATAGTTTCCACCTTTTTTACTAAAAAGTGAAATCACTATACAGGTTTTAAAAATATGCTACAAAACTGCCTAAAATTAAGCAGTTAGTAAATTTTAAATATGTATAATAATTTCACTCATAGTCAAGATTTTTACGGTATCTCGGTAGAAACTCTCAGACCTTATTTCTGAGTATATACGAGTGATTTTGTTTTTAAAATTTTCGTTATTTGCCTTATGTTTGAATAATAATTTACCAAAATAATTCGCTTATGTCAACAAATTTTTACTATTTTCTTCATCAACTATTATATTTATACTCTAATAAACTTATTTAATCTACATATTTGGGTTAATTACTATAATTTAATATCATTAATATCAGTTTTATACTTTAATTAATTTACTGTTATAATATAGATACTTAACTTTTATCGATACAGAAATTGCATTTTTTAATATAATGTTTTATATGCTAGATATTTTTCTATATATGTTATCTATATCTAAGTCATACCTATTATTATTTTAATTTATTAATAGTAGATGCTAAATATCCTGCCCCAAAACCATTGTCAATGTTTACTACAGAAATACCAGAAGCACAACTATTAAGCATAGCTAGAAGTGGAGCTAATCCATCAAAATTTGCTCCATACCCTACTGATGTAGGTACCGCAATAACTGGCACATCTACTAGACCCCCTACTACGCTAGGAAGAGCTCCTTCCATACCTGCAACTGCCACAATTACTCTAGCCTTTTCAATTATCTCTCTATTATTAAGTAATCTATGAATTCCAGCAACTCCCACATCATATAATCTTTCAACTTTATTTCCAAAGAATAAAGCCGTATAATATGCTTCATCTGCCACAGGTATATCCGATGTGCCACCTGTAACAATTAAAATCGTTCCCTTACCCTTATCTTCTATTTCTTCATTTTCTATTCTTAATATTTTAGATAATAAATCATATTTTGCATGGGGATATAATTTTGAAATTTTATCAAAAGTAGTTTTCTCACATCTAGTTCCAAGTATATTACTACCTTTTTCATTCATCTTTTCTATAATCCCCAGTATATGCTCATCACTTTTACCCTTGCAGTATATTACCTCTGGATATCCATTTCTTATACTCCTGTGATGATCAATATGAGCATATCCTATATCTTCATAGGGTAAGTCTTTTAATTTTTCTAAAGCATCTTCTATTTTTAAGTTATTATTCTTAACATCCTCTAATAATTTTTTTAAATCCATAATTCCCCTCTTTGATATTCTTTTTTATATATAATTATACCTTATTATTTTATTTAAATCATAACTATTTATTAATTACCTAGAGCTTTCCCATCTCTTCTCGAATCTGCTCCACCTATTAGTTTACCATTTTTATATTGAACGCCCTGTACCCCGCCAAAATGTTTATCATAACCGTCTTCATATTTTTCAATCTTATGACCCATAGCTTCAAGTTTATTTATAGTTTCATCACTTATTCCACCTTCATAAACAATTTTATCTTTAGTGTTATCATACATTCTATAAGTATCTATAGCCTCTTGTATATCCATATCATAGTCTATAACATTACTAATAACTTGCGTTATAGTAGGAATAATCCTAGACCCTCCAGGAGAACCAAGAACCATAAGAGGAGTACTATCTTCATTTAATACTATTGTTGGGCTCATAGAACTTAAAGGTTTCTTTCCACCATCAACAGAGTTTGGTGAATCTGATTCTGGAGAAAAATCACTTATCTCATTATTTAATACAAAACCATAATCATCCACTACTAATCCTGACCCAAAAGTCCAGTTTATAGTTTGAGTTACAGCAACCATATTACCATCTTTATCTGCTACTGAATAATGAGTTGTATCTTCATGTTCATAAATCCATGGGTCATCCGCTTTATATTCTTGAGAATAATTCATATCAATTTTATCAGCTAACGCCTTGGCATAATATTTATTTAGCAATCCAAAAGTTGGTACATCAATAAACTCTTGGTCTCCCATATATTTAGCTCTATCTTCGTATACCATTTTGAATGTCTCAGACAATAGATGATATCTTTCCGGTGAATATATTCCATACTTTGAAATATCAAAATTCTCCAATATATTTAAAGATTGAATAACATGAGTTCCACCAGATGACGGTAACGGTGACGATATTATAGTTTTACCTCGATAAGTGCCTTGTAAAGGTTCTGACTCTTCAACTTTATAGTTCGCCAAATCTTCTAAAGTAATTATTCCACCATATTTTTTTGCTGTTTCTACTATAGATTTGGCCATATCTCCTGTATAAAATCCATCCTTACCCTCTTTAGATATTAGTTTCAAAGTATTAGCTAGATCTTTATTCTTATATAAATCTCCAACATTGTAATAATTCCCATCTTTATTAAGAATTAAATTTTTTAATTCTGGGTATTTCCCCATCATGTCTTTTACACTTTTCATGTCTTTTAGAAGTGTTGGCGTGACATAGAATCCATTTTGAGCCAAATTAATAGCAGGTGTCATAACTTCTTCTAATGTAAGATTTCCCGATCCATACTTTTCGAAAGCATATATTAATCCAGCCACCTGTCCTGGTACTGCTACTGACTTTCCACCACTTTTATTTTCACCATTAGCTACTTTCCCTTTAGAGTCTAAATTCCACATATATGGATTCGCTGCTGATGGTGCAGTTTCTCTAAAGTCTATATACACATTTTTTCCCTCTTTGTTTCTTATAATCATGCATCCACCGCCCGCTATTCCTGTAGCATTTGGCTCTACAACACATAAAGCAAATCCTGTTGCAATAGCCGCATCAACTGCATTACCTCCAGCTTTAATAATTTCTAACCCAGCTTGAGAAGCCTCGTATTTTCCTGAGGAAACTACAGCTCCTTTACCTGTGGCGCTTCTTCCTTCTTTAGTTAGATGATTTTCATCATCCCAAAGTTTCCATCCACTATTATCAGATACCACACCTGTAGATTCTTTTTCTATTTCTTCTATTTTTATTTCATTAGTCTTTATTTGATTTCTTTCAACTTTATCATCATTGTTGCAACCTGTAGAAAATGTCATTACTATCGTTATACATAATATTATTGCAAAAATTTTATTAAATTTTAACATGATGTCCTCCTAAAATATCAACTTCCGAAAAACTACTCAATAATTTTTATATAAAAACATATTTTATCATATTATTTGGAAAATTAAAAATAATCATGTTATATATACAAAAAAAGAGAACTCATAGAGTTCTCTCTTATTTTAAATTATTAATTATACTACATCATTCCTGGCATTCCTGCTCCCATAGCCGCAGCTTTATCTTCTTTTTCTGGAATATCAGCAACAGCAGCTTCTGTTGTCAAGAATACTCCTGCTATAGATGCAGCATTTTGAAGAGCACTTCTAGTAACCTTAGTTGGATCAACTATACCAGCTTCTATCATGTTTACATATTTTTCATTTAATGCATCAAATCCTACTTCTGGATCTTCAGCTATTACATTTTGAACTATTACAGCACCTTCAAGACCTGCATTTATTGCAATTTGTCTTAATGGTTCTTCTAATGCTTTTCTTACTATTTTAGCTCCTAGTTGTTCTTCTCCTTCTAGAGTTTCAACTAGTTTATCTAAAACTGGTATTGTACTAACTAAAGCAGTACCACCACCGGCAACTATACCTTCTTCAACAGCAGCTCTAGTTGCATTTAAAGCATCTTCTATTCTTAATTTCTTTTCTTTCATTTCTACTTCTGTAGCTGCACCAACTTTAACTACTGCAACTCCACCAGATAACTTAGCTAATCTTTCTAATAATTTTTCTTTATCGAAATCAGAAGTTGTAACTTCTACTAAATGTTTTATTTGATTAACTCTATTTTGTATATCTTCTTTTTCTCCATGACCACCAACTATAGTAGTACTATCTTTTACTACTTTAACTGAAGAAGCTCTACCTAACATTCCTAAGTCAGCCTCTTTTAAGTCATATCCTACTTCTTCTGATATTACAACACCACCAGTAAGAGTAGCTATATCTTGAAGCATTTCTTTTCTTCTGTCACCAAATCCTGGAGCTTTAACTGCAACTATTTCACAAACTCCTCTTAATTTGTTAAGTACTAATGTAGATAATGCTTCACCTTCCACATCCTCTGCTATTATTAATAGTCTCTTACCTTGTTCAACTATTTTATTTAAGATAGGAAGTAACTCTTGTATATTAGATATTTTCTTATCAGTTATTAATATATAAGGATCATTTAAAACTGCTTCCATTTTATCCACATCTGTAACCATATATGCAGAAACAAATCCTCTGTCAAATTGCATACCTTCAACAGTTTCTAATTCTGTATTCATAGTCTTAGATTCTTCTACAGTTATAACACCTTCTTTTCCTACTACTTTCATAGCTTCAGCTATTAATTTACCTATTTCATCATCTCCTGAAGATACAGCACCAACTTGAGCTATTTCTTCTTGACTTTCTATTGTTCTTGATTGTTTCTTTAATTCTTCAACTGAAGCTTCTACAGCTTTTTGTATACCTTTTCTAATTATTATTGGATTAGCTCCTGCTGTAACATTTTTTAAACCTTCTCTTATTATTGCTTGTGCTAAGACTGTAGCTGTTGTTGTACCATCTCCAGCTACATCATTTGTTTTAGTAGCAACTTGCTTAACAAGCTGAGCTCCCATATTTTCAAATCTATCTTCTAATTCTATTTCTTTTGCTATAGTAACACCGTCATTCGTTATTAGAGGTACTCCAAACATCTTGTCTAGTATAACATTTCTTCCTTTTGGTCCAAGAGTAACCTTAACTGTATCTGCTAATTTATTTACTCCAATTTCTAATGCTTTTCTTGTATCTTGCGCAAATCTAATATCCTTTGCCATCTTCATACCCTCCTAAATTTTACTCAATAACAGCTAATATATCGCTTTGTCTTAAAATTATGTATTCTTCTGAGTCTATCTTAACTTCATTTCCTGCATATTTTGAGTATATTACTTTATCTCCAACTTCAACTTCCATTTTAACTTCATTTCCATCTACAAATCCTCCTGGCCCAACTTCTATTACTTGTGCCATTTGAGGTTGTTCTTTTGCTGAACCTGGTAAAATAATACCACTTGCAGTTTTTTCTTCTGCTTCAACTTTCTTGATTACTACTCTGTCTGCTAAAGGTCTTATTTTCATAATTTATCCCTCCTAAAATAGAATTATATTATAAAATTTAGTTATTATTATTTTTTATCACTCTATATCTTAGAGTGCTAACAAGATAATAATAAACCATTTTTATAAAATTTTCAACTTATTTTTGAACCTTTATTTCTATATAAATATTTATCATTAAAGTTTAATTTTATACCATAATTATTTTGAAAAAAGCTTACACTTTCAATATTAGAAAGAGTAAGCTTAATTAATTCATAAATTCTGTGTACTTATCAAGAACTTCTTCAGGATTTCCTATCATTTTAATTACACCATCATGCATCCACATTACAGTATCACAAAGTTCTTTTAAAGTAGAAATATTATGAGAAACTATAACCACTGTTCTTTTTTTATCAGAAATTAGTTTTTTCATTTTTTTATAGCTTTTCTTTTTAAATTTTTGGTCACCTACACTTAATACTTCATCAATAAGCATTATATCTGTTTCCAATATAGCTGTGATAGAAAATGCTAACTTCGAAAACATTCCACTAGAATATGTTTTAACAGGCATATCTATAAATTTACCTAATTCAGCAAATTCTATTATTTCATCCATTTTACTTCTTATTTCTTCTTCTGAAAATCCAAGTAGCATTCCTGATAAAAGAATATTTTCTCTACCAGTTAAACTTTTATTAAATCCAACTCCTATAGATAATAATGACACTGACTTGTCATGTAAGTCTATATTTCCTTCATCTGGTGAAAATATTCCAGCCAATGCCTTTAACATTGTAGATTTTCCACTTCCATTTTTACCTATTATACCTAAAATCTGACCCTCTTTTAAATTAAATGATACGTTTTTTACAGCTTTAAATTCTGTAACTTTTGCTTTTTTCAATTTTAATAAATTCTTTTTTATAGAATAAGCTTTCATACTTTTATAAGTTATACTTAAATTATTCACTTCTATAGCTAAATTTTTGTCCCTCATTATATCACCTTCACATAACTATTTTCATTTTTATATATTGTTTTCACACCTACTATTGATATAATTAATCCCACTACTATCCATAATAAAAGAACCTTTAAAGAAGGTCTATCACCATACAATAAGCACTTTCTAAAAGAAGATAATAAAAATGCAATTGGATTACATTTCAATAAAATATCCGAATAAGGTGATGCTATACGACTTTCTATAGAATAAAAAATCCCAGTCATATAAAATACCGCCCTTAATACTATATTTACTATATTTGACAAATCCTCTATGAATACACCAAAGTGTAGTAAAATCGTCATAAAACCAAAATTTATAATCCAAAGAGTTATCATTACAGGTATTATATACAGTACGTTCCATGTTATTGAAACCCTAGAAACAATCATCATAAGAACTACTATTCCAAAGCAAATCATCATTTTAAATCCATTAACTAACATTTTAGAGAAAATCAATACAAACTTAGGTATATAAACTTTAGATACAATAGACTTATTAGCTTTCACCATCTTAACACTATTTTTCATATTTCTATTAAAAAAATCCCAAGCCATTATACCTATAAAAATAAAAATCGGAAAGTTTTCTTCCCTTGCATCAAAGACTACACCAAATATAAAAGAATATATTAGCATAAAACATAATGGTTCCAATATCCACCATACCCAGTTTAAATAAGAGCTAGCCACCTCCGCTTTTAGTTCTGATTTAGCTGAATATATGGCATACTTATAATATTTTTTAAAATCATTAATAAATCTGTCCATAATATTCTCCCCTGATATTATAAAATCTCTACATATTTTACCTTTTTATACCAATTAATTACTAATTTTATGTTAGCAGATTAAATAATGACTTTCAATTATAAAACCTTATTTTCTAATAAAGAATATTTATAATAAATTTTAATAAATTAAAAAGCATGATATTTAATATTAAAAATAACATGCCTTTTATAATAATGGGGAAAAAAGTCTTGATATAGACTCTTTAACTTTCATAAATGTATTTCTACTTTCAAACTTCATTCTTTCTAATTCTTCACTATTATCTAAATCCGCCATGAAGTCTTTTTTTATTTCTTCAATAATTTTCCTATCATATATGAAAGCATTAACTTCAAAATTCAATTTGAAACTTCTCAAATCCATATTTGCAGACCCTGTGGAAGCCATAAAATCATCTATAATTATAACCTTTGAATGTAAAAATCCTTTATTGTACAAGTATACTTTTCCACCAGACTCCAATATTTCTTGGAAGTAAGAGTATGATGCAGTATTTACAATTTTATGATCTGCAATTTTAGGAAACAGAATTATAAGTTCTACACCACTTAATGCTGCACATTTTAGAGCCTTAAGCAAGCTTTCATCTGGTATAAAATATGGAGTTTCTATATATATACTCTTTTTCGCCTGGCATATTGCATAAAAATATGCATAATGCATAGATTCCCAATCTGAATCTGGACCACTAGCTACAATTTGCATCATAGAGTTTCCTTTGATATTTAACTTAGGAAATAATTTTTCTTCTAATAATACTTCTTTAGTATTGTAATACCAGTCGGTTAAGAAAATCATCTGTAACATATAAACAGAAGTTCCTTCTATCCTTATATGAGTGTCCCTCCAGTATCCAAACTTTTTATTTTTTCCTATATATTCATCACCAATATTTATTCCACCTGTATATCCTATTTTTCCATCTATAATTACAATTTTTCTATGATTTCTGTAATTAATCTGTCCTCCTATTGGTATAGTAATCTTTCCCTTTAAGTATGGTATTATTTCTATACCATGCGTTCTCATTTCGTTAAAAAATTTCCTATGGAACCAAAACCTCCAACAACCTACATCATCATAAATTATTCTTATTTTCACTCCAGCTTTTGCTTTTTCTATTAGTTCTTTTTTTATCTGTTCTCCAATTTCACTATCTTTAATTATAAAATATTCTAAATGAATATGATCTTTTGCATTTCGTATGTCTTTTACTAAATTTTTAAATTTTTCATTTCCATCTACATAAATTTCCACATTATTATTAATCGTAAATGGAAAAATACCTGTATTAAGCAGTAAACTAACTACTCTTAACACTCTAAAATCTATATTTTCACTGTATGGCAATTTTCCTTCTTTTATCATGATACTTTGACCTTTGGCTAATTCCTTCATCTCATCCAAATTAAATAAAAGATTCTCTTTTTTCATATTATTTGCCATCTTATATGTTTTTTTCATTTTTATTTTTCTAATATTTCTTCCTAGTACAGCATAAATCAATATTCCTACTACTGGAAATAACATAAAAATCAAAATCCATATCAGTGTTTTCGAAGGATCCCTATTTTCTAATATAAGTTTTATAGAAACAATAGCACTTAGTATATAAAAGAGTGCTAAAATGACCTTTAAAACCATCCCATTATTTTCATCTCCTTAGGATTTATCTACCTATTCCTAATTCTCTTGCATAGTAGAATAAATATTGTTGAGCAAACCCCGCCAAATTTCCAAATTTATCTAATGCAAATTTTCTTATTTTAGGCAAACTTAAATTATCTTCCACATAAAATTCTTCCATAACTCTCTTTACCCAAACATCCACTGGGAATGTATCATATTTTTGCATTCCAAATAGTGTAATACAGTCTGCGACCTTTGGACCTACTCCATTAAATTTGACTAATTCTTTTATACACTCATCTGTATTTAACTTTCTATAAGATAAAACATCAACATTATTTTCACTAACATAATCAACTACACTTTTGATATACTTATCTCTAAATCCTGTTTGACAAGCTCTGATTTCTTCAACAGATGCCCTACTTAACTCCTCAGGTGTTGGAAAGGCATAATACTTTTTACCTCTATATTCACCTATAAATTTACCATATTTTTCTGATAAATTATTTATTGCTCTTTGAATCATCGGTATTCTATTATTTGCAGATATAATAAAAGATATAAGCATTTCCCATCCATCTTGCTGTAGTATTCTTATCCCTTGTCCAAATTCTGTTGCTTTTTCTAAATATTCATCCATTATTCTCAATTGATTTTTTATTTTGCCGTAGTCTCTTCCTAAATCAAAATAATCAAACCATATATTTTCAAAGTCTTCCTTATTAGTATTATCAAAAATAATTAAATCATTTTCTTTTTTTACATTTATAACTTTTCCTTGAACTACCCCTGTATATGAACCATCTTCTTGTCTAATCCATCTAAAACATTGGCCACAATCAAAAACATGTTGTGGTTCAAAATCTTCATTTATTCCTTCTAGTATAATTTGGTTATCTTTTTCTATAATGTTCATTTTTTATTTCCTTTCCTATTTATATCTATTT
>NZ_JANKBY010000529.1:0-1550 GCF_024621905.1 Terrisporobacter muris | reverse complement strand
CCTATTATGTAATAAATAAAACAAATTAAAAATTTCCTATTTAGTAAAAATATTCCTTATGCTTATTACAAACATGTTTTATAAATATAATAAATTTGCTAGAATAATAAGGGATAGACTTAATTAAATTATATTGAATTTTAAAGCTGTTGTAGGGGAGGATAAAATGTTAGAAGCTATAAAAAATAGGCGTTCAATAAGAACATATACAGACAAAGAAGTGGAAGAAGAAAAAATAATTGAGATTTTAAAATCGGCAATGCAAGCACCTTCTTCTAAGAACTCTTCACCTTGGGAATTTATTGTTGTAGATGATAAAGAAATTTTAACAAAATTATCTAAGACTCATCATAAATCAAAACAGATTAAAGATGCAAAGCTATGTATAGCAGTTACAGGAAACAAAGAAAGATTTTTTAAACCTGGAAAATGGATACATGACTTGGGAGCATGCACACAAAATATTTTATTAGAATGCACTAACCAAGGTTTAGCTTCATGTTGGATAGGAGTCCATCCTAAGCGCAAGGTTATGGATAAAGTCAGAGAAGTTTTGAACTTACCTGAAAATTTAACTCCCTACTCTCTTGTTTCAATAGGTTATAGTGACGAAGAAAATGAATTCGTAGATAAGTTTGATAAAAATAAAATTCATAGAAATAGATTTGAATAATGGGTAGCCATATGGATAGTATAGAATTGTTTCAAAATATTAAGGAAGAGAGTAAGATTGAACTAGAAAAAATCCTTAAAATTAGAAAAGTATCAAAGAAAGAAATTCTTTTTTATGAGAGAGATATGGTGGATAAAGTTTATTTTATTAAAGAGGGTAAAATATCTTTGTTTAAAATAAATGAAAGTGGAGAACGAAAAATAATTTTCATTCTTCCAAAAGGTCAAATGATTAATGATGTTTTTATAGATGAAAATAAAAGCAGTGCTGTATCTTGTGAAGCTTTTGAAAACAGCACTCTGTTAGAATGTTCTTCTAAAGATTTTCTTAAAATTATGGAAAATGATTTTACTTTAACTAAAAATATATTAAATCATATGCAAAATATAAATAGAAGACTTTATAGACAGTTGAAAAACTCCATATCAATAAGAATGGATAAAAAACTTGCGGCTAAGCTTTATAGAATGGGTAGAGAATTTGGTATAAATAAGGGTGAATGGACTTTAATCAATGCTAATTTAACCATAACATATATTGCAGATATGCTTGGTTGTAAAAGAGAAACTTTATCTAGATCTATGAAGATTTTGCAAGATGAAAATTTAGTGAAAATAGAAAATAAAAAAATGTACATTAAAAAAGAAGAATTATCTTCTTACTTTAAAAGCACATAAATTAGATAAAAAATAATATTGAAATGTATATTCGAGAAAATTTTAAAATAGAATGAAATAAAAGCACTTATTTTAAGTGAAGTGAACCCTTTACACGGGAATAAATAAAACAACCTCTTTTGAAACATACTATATGTATGATTTTAAAGGAGGTTATTTTATTATGAGTACAAGAGTACACTACTCACCAGAAATAAAAT
>NZ_JANKBY010000528.1:0-1550 GCF_024621905.1 Terrisporobacter muris | reverse complement strand
TAGTTAGATAAAAATATATAAAATTCAATTCTCTCGAGCAACGTGTAGGCGAAATCCTTCATATAATCAGTTATATATCTTTCCCATGATTTTAAACTACTCTATGGGTACTTGTCTTTATATATGTTTGTTGCTCAAAATTAGAGAAGGAAAAATTTATAGAGAGAGGTCGTAAATATGAATTTTAAAGAATTAGGTATAGGTAATGATTTAGTAAATGAGTTAAATCAAATAGGAATAAAAACTCCTACACCTATACAACAACAAGCTATCCCTGTAATTTTAAATAAAAAAGATATAATTGCTCAATCTCAAACTGGTACAGGCAAAACTTTTGCATTTTTATTACCTATGTTTGAAAATATTAATACAAAAGAAAATAACATTCAAGGATTAATTATCACCCCAACTAGAGAGCTTGCTATACAAATAAGTGAAGCTGCTCAAAAACTAAATAAAGCTAAAGAAATTAATATATTAGCTGCTTATGGTGGAAAAGATATAAAATCTCAATTAAATAAATTAAAAAAAAGTATTCACTTAGTAATTGCTACTCCAGGTAGGCTTTTAGACCATTTGGATAGGGATTCTATAAATCTTAGTAAACTAAAAACACTTGTTATAGACGAAGCTGACCAAATGCTTTTAATGGGCTTCAGGAACGAAATGGAAGCTATAATAAAAGAAACTAATAAAAAAAGACAAACTTTATGCTTTTCAGCTACCATGGATTCAGATGTAAAGAAACTAGCTTATAGACATACAAAAGATCCTACTGAAATAACTATAAAAAGTAAAAAGATAACTTTAGATACTATTAAACAAGAAGTTGTTGAAACTACAGATAGACATAAAAAAGAAGCTTTATGCAAAGTCTTGAATAAAGATAATCCTTTCATGGCAATTATTTTCTGCAGAACAAAAAGAAGAGTAGACGCTTTGGAAGAAGCTCTTTCTATTGATGGTTATAATTGTGAAAAATTACATAGCGATATTTCGCAATCTAAACGTGAAAGAATAATGAAGTCTTTTAGAAAGGCTGATATTCAATATCTAATTGCTACTGATGTAGCTTCTAGGGGTCTCGATATTACTGGCATAACTCATATATATAACTATGATATCCCTGAAACTAGCGAGGACTATATACATCGTATAGGGAGAACTGGTAGAGCTGGAGAAGATGGATATACTTGTATGTTTGTTGATCCTAAAAATACTAGAACTTTAGAGGAAATCGAAAATGACATCAATTATAGAATTCCTAGAAGAAATTTAGAAGAAATTTAATATAAAAACCTATCTATTTTTAGATAGGTTTTTAATTATGTTCAATCATAAATTTTAATTTAATACACAAATCATGTTTACATAAATCTATCAACTTGTAAGCCACATGATTTTTAGGCTCATTATCATCTTCTTCTACATCTATCCATGTAGATACTATCTCTTGCTTTTCATAATCAAATTTCAGTTTAATATTAGGCGTGTCAAAGTCTTTTATATCCACAGAAAAATCATATAATTTATCTTTTTGATTATTTTCT